>JAJYPE010000313.1 GCA_021795585.1 Actinomycetes bacterium
GCGGCGGTGATGCAAAACGCGCAGGCCGTTATCGGTCAATTGAGCCAGGAGCTTGCGCATCCTTCACCCGTACCAAGCTTCGACCTGGCCGAGCACGAGCCGGACTCGGAGTCCTTCGCTCCGGAGTCCTTCGCTCCGGAGGCCGCCGGTGCCGGCATGACCGAGGTGGCCGCGTCCGAGATGGAAGGCGAGCAGCCTGCACACCGTACGCTCTACTACTTCAGCGACCTCGAAGGGGAGCCGGGGCTCGCGCCCGAGACTACCGCGGTGGGAGCCCAGACGGATGCTGGACCGGAAGCGACCGAGGGTGGGGAGCCCGCTGACTTGCCTACGGCCGAGCCGACCGGGGCCGCGACGATGCCACAGGCGGAGGAGTCCGAGGTGACTCCCGAGAGCGTGACCGCGGCGCCCGAAGCCGAAGAGGAATCATCGCAGGCACCGGACTCAGCCGAGGAAGTGATTGCCACCGCCGCTATCGCTCCGGAAGGCGCGGAGGAGCCGGACCAGAGGCAGGCATCGGTACAGGGCATCTTCGCCCGCCTCCTGTCGGACGTCGGGCCAAGTGATCAAGGTGCATCTGCAGCCACCGAGCCGGCCAGCGAGACTGCCGCACCGACTCCAAGCGAGGAGTTGGTGCCGGAGCCAGAACCAGAAGAAGAGGCGGCTCCGGTGTATTCGATACATGAGGACTACGCCCAGACCTTCACGGGCATCCAGGCCCAGCTGGCCAGGAGGGTCAAGCGGGTACTCCAGGATGACCAGAATGAGCTGCTTGACGGCTTGCGGACGACCAAGGTGCGCGATACGGAGGGGCTCATTGGAAGTGTGCCGGTGCTGGCCGCAAAGTACGCCGAGGTCATGGGCGCCTTCGTCGCCACCGTCGCAGAGGCATCGGCGGGACTCTACAGCCGCTACGCGGAGAACGTGGCAGGGGATGCGAACTTCCTTTCCATCCGCGTCGACCCACCTGCAGAGTTGCTGGAGTCGGTGACCGAACTGGCGGAGGAGCTCGCGGGTGAGGTGCATGGGCGCCTCGACCGGGTCCTATCAAGGCACGAGAGCGAGGACGAGGTCTCCCTCGCCTCTAACATCGGAGCGGCCTTCAGGGAGTTGAAGACCGAATACGTGGAGCTTCTGGCCAAGGACATGGTTTCGTCACTTGCCAACTGCTGGCTCCTGTACGGGACGGATGCGAAGGCGGTTCGTTGGCAGCGCAGCACCGAGCCGGGTTGTTCGGATTGCGAGGACAACGAATTGGCCGGGGCATTGCAAACGGGCTCGGAGTTCCCCACCGGAATCCTATTTCCACCTGCTCATATAGGGTGCGGCTGTCTCTTGGTGCCCGAATTCGCCTAATCTGGTTTTGCCATGAGAAGACCGCCTGACGTACCTCCACCTCGACGTCGCCTGACTAAGAGGCAGCTGGTGGCGGTGATCGTCATCGCCGTACTGGTGATTGTCATACTCTCGCTTCGTGGCATCGCCATCTTCTACACCGACTACCTCTGGTTCCGCTCGGTACATCTGACCAGCGTTTGGTCTACGACCTTGGGAACCAAGGTCGTCTTGACGGCGGCCTTCGACCTCGTCTTCTTCGTGTTCGTATTCCTCAATCTCACGGTGGCGGAGCGGATCTCGGCCTCGGAGGCCCAAACCAGCCCTGAAGAGGAGCTCATCAGGCGCTTCAAGGCCGCAAAGGGGAGGGTCCGGGTTCTTGGCCGTCTCGGAGTGTCGTTTCTTCTGGCCCTGCTAGTCGGATCGAGCGCCACGGCGCAGTGGCGCAACTGGCTTCTCTTCGAGCATTCGACACCGTTCGGGCAGGTCGACCCACTGTTCCATCGGAACGTGAGCTTCTATGTGTTCCGACTGCCCTTCCTGTCCTTCCTGGTCTCCTGGGGATTCCTTGCACTGACCGTGACCCTGTTGGCAAGCCTGTCCTTCCACTACTTCAACGGCGGGATCCACGTGCAAAGCCAACGCACCCGCGTCGGCCCCAAAGTGAAGGCGCACATTTCCTTTTTGCTTGCCTTGATGGCGCTTGTGAAGGCGGTCGGCTACTACCTGCAGCGCTACCATCTGGTCACTTCCACGCGGGGCTACGTGGAGGGTGCGGGGTACACCGACGTGCACGCCGTGCTGCCGGCGGTGACGCTGCTGGCGGTTATCTCGATCGTCTCAGCGGGCATTCTCATCTACAACATCCGCAGGCAGGGATGGGTGATGCCGATCATCGCAGTCGGCCTGTGGGCGCTGATGTCGGTTATCCTCGGCGGCGTCTATCCCGCGATCATGCAGCAGTTCATCGTTCAGCCGTCGCAGGTTACCAAGGAGACACCGTACATCGCACGCGATATCGCGGCGACCAGGTATGCCTACGGGTTGAACAAGATCAATCAGGCCCACTTTGCCTACTCGCAGAATCTGACGGTCTCGGCACTCGAGAGCGATATTGCCACGCTCGGGGCGGTGCGCCTTTGGGATTCGAACTCACCGATCCAAACTTTCAACAAGCTCCAGGCGATCCGCTCCTATAGATCGGA
>JAJYPE010000314.1 GCA_021795585.1 Actinomycetes bacterium
TGCGGCTTTCGCCCAGCGCCTGGTCGCCTGGCAGCAAAAGGCCCTGCGCGAGGCCAAGCTGTTCAGCGACTGGGCCGCTATCGACGAGGCTTACGAGGCGGCGGCGGCTCTGCAGGCCGAAGACTGGGATCTCGTGCTGGACGAACTCGGAGACGTGCTGCTGCAGGTCGTCCTCCAGGCCCAGATCCAGGCAGAAGCCGGCCGCTTTGATTTTGACCGGGTGGCGGCCGCTCAGGCCCAAAAGCTCACCGGCCGCCATCCGCACGTCTTCGGTGGCACACCTGCGGCCTCCAGCGAGGAGGTGCTGGAGGCCTGGGAGAATCTGAAGGCACGAGAACCCCACCCTCGCCACGGCGACGAGCGGGTGATGCCTGCCCTGATGGCGTATAGCCGTGCTTGGAAGCGTGGCGAGGTGGCACTGGGCGCAGCCGGTGTCGCTTATCGGCAGCGCCTCGCCGAAGATGGGAAGGACCTTTCGGTCCGAGAGCGCAGGCAGCTTCTGGTCGACTGGTTGGCGGCGGGGGTTTCCGTGGCCCGAGCGTGGCATGAGGAGGCGGAGTGGGTCCTCCAATCGCACCTCGACGGGCGCCGAAAAAGGCCTTAAAACGTTATGCCAAAAGGATTTCCGGGTATACTGGCGAATAGTGGACGGCGAGGAGCGATTCGCCAGCAGCCGGCCGTGCCATGGCAGGAGTACGAATAAGGAGGGTTCGGATGAACAAGGCGGAATTGGTCGCCGACGTCGCTGATCGCGCCGGCCTCACCAAGAAGGACGCCGAGAAAGCCGTTAACGCCGTTGTCGACACCATCGAAGGTGCCTTGACCAAGGGTGAGAAAGTTTCCCTCGTGGGTTTCGGCACATTTGAGGTGCGGACCCGCGCGGCGCGCAGCGGTCGTAATCCGAGGACCGGGGCCACCCTGCGCATCAACGCCAGCAAAGTTCCCGCATTCAAGGCCGGCAAGGCCTTGAAGGACTCCATCGGCAAGTAGCAGCGGGATTGGCGAAGCCAGGTCGCAAGACCTGGCTTTTCGTCTATGGGAGGTGGCCATGCGGCTTGACAAATTCTTGCAGGTAAGCCGCCTCATCAAGCGGAGGACCGTGGCCAAGGAGGTGGCGGAAGAGGGGCGTGTGCGCCTGAACGGGCGCACCGCCAGACCCGCCACCCCGGTTTTTGTAGGAGACCACCTGCGCATTGAATTGCCCCGAGGCCCGATCGAAGTGGAGGTGCTGGAGGTGCGAGAGCACGTGCCGGCCAAGCTGGCGGCGAGCCTCTACCGGCTCGTAGAAGGACGGGGGCAGGCGCTGGATGAAGACTAAGTTTCTGGGCGCCGGGCTGTATGTAAAAGAATGCGGTGACGGGCCGCCGATCTTCTTGCTGCACGGCATCGGGGCTGACGCGGACACGTGGACTGACCTTATGGAGCGACTTGGCGGCAGATTTCGGATGTTGGCGTGGGACGCGCCCGGCTACCACCGGAGCGAAGATCCCCTGCGGCCTCTGACGCCCCTGGAGTACGGCCGAGCAGCGGCGGCGGTGCTGGAGGCGGCGGGAGTCGCACGGGCGGTGCTGGTGGGACATTCCTTCGGGGGTCTTGTAGCCCTTGAGTGTGCGGCCGCGGCTCCCGAGAAAGTCGCGGGCCTGGTCTTGATCGACGCGTCGCTCGGGCATGCGCGAGCCACGGATGCCGTGCGCGACGCTACGCTTGCTCGGCGGATTCACGCCATCGAGGACCTGGGCGCGGAGGAGATGGCGCGGGCGAGAACGCCAGAGCTCTTGTCAGACGAAGCGCCAGACCGTGTTCGGGACGCCGTGGAACGGATCATGCGGCGGGTGCGGGCGCCGGGCTACATCTCGGCAGCGCGGGCCATTCACGACGCCGACGAGCTCTCCCACCTGACAGGTAGCGGCGCGCCCTTGCTCATCATATGGGGCGGGGCCGATACGGTCACGCCGCTTTCGGAGTGGGACCTCATCCGATCGGTTCGACCTGATGCCGAGACGATGCTTTTGGCAGGATCCGGCCATCTCTCGTATCTGGAGGCGCCGGAGGCGGTGGCTGTCCGCATAGGTCGTTTTGCCGCAGAGGCCCTCGAGGGTCTTTAACCATGACGCTCGCGCCATCCCTTCCCGGGCGAAGTCGCGAGGGGATTTGAACAGTCGAGCATCCGGGGGCTTTTGGCCGGCCCGGGCGGTTTTCCCCCTGGCCGCGACCTCGCGGTTGCCGTCTTCCCCAGGGCCATCAGCGGCATCCGGACTCGTCCCGAGACCGTGCCCGCCTCGTTGTGGATGTCTGTCGGCGGGGGTCCCTGGTAGTTTTCGCCTGCGGCTAAGATCCTGCTGCAGCGATTACGGGAGGCTTGCCGACGCGGCGGCGGAGCGAGTCACCGCGATTCGGGCCAAGCTCCTGACGATCGCCGGGGTCTGGACTCCACCCGCCGCACGCGATCCCGCAGCGGACAGTGGAGCGGCAACGCCCCTCGTGCGCTGAAGGGCCGCCAGAGGGGCCCCCAAAAGCG
>JAJYPE010000315.1 GCA_021795585.1 Actinomycetes bacterium
CCGATCTGGTGACATGCACGCATGGCGGCCGTCCCTCGGACCGGATTGCGAGCACCTGGGAAACCTCCCTCAGGGTCAGGCCGGCAGCCTGTGCGTGGCGCACGAAGAGTAGCTGCCGGAGTGCGGCCTCATCGTAAACGCGGTAGCCGTTGTGCTGCCGGTCGGCTGGAGGAAGTAGCCCGATCTCGTCGTAGAAGCGGATCGTCTTGGCGGTTACGCCACTCCGGCTGGCCAGTTCACCGATTTTCATGTGGATTCCCCCTTGACATTCCAGTTTACTGGAAGGTTTACCATGGCTGCAGGAGGTGCCTGCATGAATCTGACCGTCCTGCACGTGCAAGGCTGCCCGAGTCTGGGACCCTTGGCGGACGAGCTGAAAGAACTCATCGGAGCTCGCACCGACATCACGTTGACTACCGTGCTGGTCGAATCGGAGCAGCAGGCAAACCGTCTTGGCTTCCACGGATCGCCCACCATCCTCGTGGACGGCGTCGACCCCTACCTCTCCCCACCCGAGACGACCGGCCTCTCATGCAGGGTCTATGCGGACTTCTCCGGGCGCCTCGCCGGTCTTCCCTCACGAGCAAGCCTCGCCGCCGTGCTCGGCATGCACGCCTATTAGGCGGGTTGCAAGGGCGTGCAGGTGGCCGGCGCAACCTTAGCCGGAACTTCGCCGCTCTCTTGGCTCGCACCCCGCAAAGGCAGGAGAAGCTCCGGGCTGCGACAACACCTGGGGAAGCCGTGGCCACAGTACTGGCGGCAACAATTCCCACGAACGCCCGCACCCGGCAGGTGAAGTCAGCGCGGTGCAGGGTCGCACCTGGGCCTGGTTGGGCGGCTCAAGGATGGCCAACTGGGCCGGAACGGCGGTGCCCCAGGGAGATGGCAACAACAGCCACGACGGTGGCCACCCCGAAGGCCAAAATCCCGACGGCCGGCCCGAGCCCACCCGACACCTGGCCCAGGAGGTATGAGCCGATGGGAGTTGTGCCTCCCATCAAGAGGACGTAAATGCCCATTACGCGGCCGCGAAGGTTGTCGGGCACGAGGAGCTGGAGGCGTGTGTTGGCGGTGACCGAGACCACGATGCTCGCCGCTCCTCCACCGGCCACGACCAGAAGGCTGAGCAAATACCAATGTGACCAGCCAAGCAGGATCAGGGAGAAACCCAGGGCCACTCCCCCGATCACCAGTCGCTGTTCGCTGACCCGCTGATCACGTGCAAGCAATATCGCCGCGATCAACGCGCCGACACCAAAGGCGGCCATCAACGTGCCGAACCCCGTTACCTGGCGATGCACAATGTAGCGTGCCACCAGAGGGAGAACCACCTGCCAGTTCAGGCCCACCAAGCTCGCGACGCCGAAGAGCAAAACGACGCGCCGCACAGCGGCGGTGCTGATGGCATAGCTGAATCCGGTGCGCAGCTGAGCAAAGACGGCCTCGCCCTTGTCCTGCGCACGTTTTAAGGTGTGGGCGGGCCGAATCAGGGCCAGCACCAGTATGGCGGGAATGAAGCTTGCCGCGTTCATGACCAGGGCTCCTGAGATTCCCCAGGCGGCGACTGCAATGCCACCGACGGCCCCGCCGATCATGCGGGCCGAATTGAACTGGACGCTGTTCAGCGCCACCGCGTCGGCAACCAGCGGCCGCCCGACCAGCTCCGGTATGAAGGCCTGTTGGGCGGGATTGTTGAAGGCGTTGGTGGTTCCGAGCAGGAAGGCGAGGATCCCCACCTGCCAAAGCCGGGCCGAGCCGGCGTATACCAGGACGGCCAGCAGAAGGGCTTGGAGGGAGGCCGCGCTCTGAGTCACCACCAGCAGTCTCCGACGCGACACCCGATCGGCAACGACACCTCCGAACGGAGCAAAGATCAACAGAGGCAAAAACTGCAGCATGGTGATAGTGCCCAGCCACACCGCCGCCCTCGACTGGGATCTGCTCAATTCCATCACCAACCAGGCCTGAGCAATCGCCTGGGACCAAGTGCCCATGCCCGAGAGCAGCTGACTCGCCCAATACCATGCGAATTCGGGGACACGGAATGCGCCCGCCATGTGCCGCCATGAAACTTCGGCGCTGCGATCTGCGCCCGCCGAGCTCCCGGCAGCGCGGGGCTTCTGCCCTTTCATGCCATCACCTGGAAAAGCATCCCTCTCGCCACCATTCGGGCCGACCGTGGCGCCACCGCCCGCATTGATCTTGCCCGATGGCCCGGCTTCCCCGCTCGCGCTCGGCGATCCTGGTGCCGGGCGTTCGCTCTTACTTCGCGTTCGCCGCGCCCGCCCCCGGGCACTCACGGCCACTCCATCATTAGTTCTGCTAGGAGCAGGTAGGTCCCTCGGATATAGGGCGTCTGATAGGAGGTTAATTGATGGCTAGAGTACGAGAGTCGGTCGGTAGGGCCAGCACAATTGCAAGACTCACCCTTGTCCCCCTGGTACTGGTAGCGGTGGGTTCACTCGTCATCTCTTGGCGGCATCAATCCCGGCTCCTTGATGG
>JAJYPE010000052.1 GCA_021795585.1 Actinomycetes bacterium
GGCCAATTCACAATGGCCAACTTCGACGAGGCGGCGAGCGGCGTTTACCTGCAGAGCTTCATCGCATCGATAAAGCTCTCCTTCGCCTCCGCCCTTATCGCTTCGATAGTTGGCGTGATGGCCGCCCTGGCCGTCAGCGCCACCGGCAACCGCATCGTGCGGGCGCTGGTAACGGCGGGATCGGGGGTTTTCGCCAACACCGGTGGCGTGCCCTTGGCCTTCTCCTTCATAGCCACGGTTGGTAATTTCGGCGTGATAACCACGCTGCTGTCCGCCGCCGGCTTTGACCTCTACGCACACGGGTTCTCCCTCTACTCGGTGCTCGGGCTGACGATCGTCTACCAGTATTTCCTGATCCCCCTCATGATCCTGATCATGATTCCGCCCATCCAGGCGCTGCGCAAAGAGTGGATCGACGCCTCAGCGTCGTTGGGCGCGAGCCGGTTCCAATTCTGGCGCTGGGTGGGCATACCTCTGCTCACCCCACCGATGCTCGCCGCCTTCATCGTTCTCTTCACTGATGCCTTCGCAGCCTATGCCACCGCAGAGGCCCTGACTTCGGGAACTATCCCACTGGTGCCGATCCAACTCGGTTCGCTCATCTCCGGCAACGTGCTGGCGGGCCAGGCCAACCTCGGTGACGCGCTCGGGGCGGGAATGATCGTGGTGGTGACGGTGGCGGCGCTTCTGTACGCCTACGTCCAACGAAAGGCGTCGAAGTGGCTACGGTAACCCCCGACCTCCAACGTGGGGGCGGGCCTGGAGGCGAGGGCTCAAACGTCCTCCGGTTGGGCAAGCCATTCCGCTACACGGTGCTCATCCTGGTCGGCGCCTTCTTCATTATCCCCATCGTGGCCTCAGCGCGCTTCTCGTTCCTTGGCAACAACAACAGTTTCTCCTTTGCCGCCTATACCCAGCTTTTCGGGACCCCGCAGTTCTGGAGCACGTTGTGGTTGTCGGTCAAAGTGGGCGTCGGCACCGTAGCACTGACGCTGGTGCTTCTCATTCCCACCGTGATCTTCGTACACGTGCGCCTGCCGCGGCTGCGGCGTGTCTTCGAGTCCGTATCCCTCCTGCCATTAGTGATCCCTTCGGTGGTGGTGACGCTCGGGGTGATCACCTCCTTCCGAAACCTGCCGAACATCATTTACGGGACGCCGGTGATCCTGGCGCTCGAGTACGTGGTGCTCGCCCTCCCCTACAGCTACCGCACCTTCGACTCGGCGGTGCAGAGCATCGATCTCAAGACCTTGGTGGACGCCGGGCAGTCGTTGGGGGCGGGATGGATCAAGCTGCTTCGTTTCGCCATCCTTCCCAACCTGCGCGCGGGCCTTCTGGGCGCCTCCATCCTTACCTTCGCCTTCTGCCTGGGCGAGTTCGCCGTCGCGTCCCTGCTCAGCTTCACCACATTCCCGGTCTTCCTGGTGCAGGTCGGAAGGTTGGAAGCCAGCCAGGCGGTGGCGCTTTCCCTCATCGCCCTAATTTTCACCTGGATTCCGCTGGCCCTGGTGATGATCGTCTTCTCCCAGCGCCGGGGAGCGCGCCGGGGTGTGGGCGTCGAATCGGCGATCGAGGCGGCGGTGGCGGATTGAGTGCCGCGGCCTCTCCGATCTTGGATTCCATGCGAAAGCAGAGAAAGAGTCAACCAAAGAATGAGTGAAACTACCGAAGTGCCCACCAGCCTGGGACGCGGAGGCGTGGAGGTGGAGCTACGAAGCCTTTCGCGCTTTTTCAAGGACACGGCTGCGCTTAAATCCCTCAGCATGCGCGCCGATCCCGGCGAGCTTGTGGTGCTTCTCGGCCCTTCCGGATGCGGAAAGACCACCGCCCTGCGGATGCTTGCGGGACTCGATGCCCCCGACGAAGGAACCATTCTCATCGGCGGCAAGGACGTCACCTCGCTGCCGGCCGCCAAGCGGAACATCGGCATGGTCTTCCAGAGTTACAGCCTATTCCCCAACATGACCGCCCGCGAGAACGTTGAATTCGGCCTGCGCGTGCGTGGTCAAAGGACAAAGGAGCGATCGGACCGGTCAAGCGAACTTCTCGGCCTCGTGGGGCTCTCGTCCATGGCCGACCGCTTCCCCCACCAGCTCTCAGGTGGGCAGCAGCAGCGGGTGGCCCTTGCCAGGGCCCTGGCGATCAAGCCACAGCTTCTGCTTCTCGACGAGCCGCTTTCGGCATTGGATGCCAAGGTACGGGCCCAACTGAGAGAGGAGATCCGCCGCATACAGCTAGAGCTGGGCATTACGACCTTCTTTGTCACCCATGACCAGGAAGAGGCCCTGGCGCTGGCGGATCGAATCGCAGTCATGCACCAGGGGCGCCTTGAGCAGCTCGACACTCCCCTGGCGGTCTATTCGAACCCCGCAACCGAGTTCGTCGCCGAATTCGTGGGCACCGTCAACAGGCTGCGCGGCACCGTGGTGGATGCCGAGACCGTGGACGTCGAGCTGGTGGGCAAAGTTGCCCACAGCTACGGCCAGGCCCTTAGCCCGGGCAGCCGGGTCCAGGTCCTGATCCGGCCCGAGTCCCTCGGCGTAACCCCGGCGGCCGATGAAGGCGCGGAGGTGATCTCCCGAAGCTTTCTGGGGGCCTCTACCAAGCTGTCGATACGCAACCCGGCCGGCGATCCCATCGTGGTGGAGGTATCGGTGGCCGAGGCCGCCGGAGTGGCCGACAGCGCCAAAGTCAGGCTCTTCGCCCGGGGCGAGGCCCTGCTGGTGCGCCCGGCCCTTCCTTAGGCCTGCAGCACCGAATCGAGATAGGCGCCCACCGCCTCGCGAGCGGATTCCCCGTCGCGCTCGGCCAACGCTACCTCGGCGGCTTTGGCGCACTGGGCCGCGGTGTAAAGGGAGAGTTCGGCCCGGACCTCGGCAAGGCTCACGGGCGCCATCGACAGGCTGGTCACGCCGAGCCCGGCAAAGACCACCGCCAACTGGGGAAAACTGGCCGCTTCGCCACATACGCCGACCGGCTTGCCCGCCCTTTGCCCAGCTTGCGCGGTAAGCCTCACCAGCTCGAGGAGGCCGGGCTGCCAAGGATCCAGCAACTCAGGCAGAGCTCCGGTCTCCCTGTCCATCGCGTAGGTGTATTGGGACAGGTCATTGGTGCCGATGGAGAGAAAGTCGGCGGCACTCAACAGATGCTCCGCTCTCAGCGCCGCAGCGGGAACCTCTACCATGGCGCCGGCCAACGGGAGGCCGAGCTCGTGTGCGCGCTTGGCGAACTCGGCCGCCTCGGCCGGGGTCGCCACCATAGGCGCCATCACCCACACGTCCGCACCGCTGCCCATCGCCGCGCGGGAGATGGCCCTTAGCTGGTCGTCAAGCAGCTCCGGGTAAAACCGCGCGGTCCGGAATCCCCGAATTCCGAGGGCCGGATTGGGTTCATCCGCCATGCGCACGAACGCGAGCGGCTTGTCCGCCCCTGCGTCGAGGGTGCGAACCACGACTTTGCGCCCGCTGAAAGTTTCGAAAAGCTGCCGATACGTCATGCGCTGCTCCTCGACGCTGGGCGCGCTGGGCCGGTCCAGAAACAGGAACTCGGTTCGGAAGAGGCCCACCCCTTCGCAGTCGGCCTGTCCGGCCCGTTCGATGTCCGAGGAAGTACCCACGTTGACCAGGAGCTGGACCCGGGAGCCATCGGACAGACGGCCTGGCCCCGCGTACTCGGTGACCGCCGCGCGTCGCTTGGCTACTCGTCCCACCCGTTCGGAGACCTCCGCCTCCGAAGGTTCGGTCACCACGGCACCGGTCATCCCGTCTACCAGCATCCGGGTCCCGTCCTCGATGGCGAACGCCCCTCTGCAAGCAACCACGGCAGGGATGCCGAGCGACTTGGCGATGATAGCGGTGTGGCTGGTCGGGCCGCCGTGTTCGGTGACGATGGCCAGCACGTTTGCGGCGTCCAACGTTGCGGTATCGGCCGGCGCCAGATCCTGTGCCAGCAGCACGAAGGGCTCATCACGGATGGGAAGACCCGGCATTGGGAGCCCGAGCAGCACCGAGATTACGCGGTTGCCGATGTCCTCGAGGTCGGCAGCCCTTTCCGCCAGGTAACCCCCGATGGAGAGCAGCTGCTCGCCGAAGGCGGCCAGCGCGTCCTTGACCGCTTCAGGTGCTGCCTTGCCGTCCCGGATCTTGCCGAAGATGTTCGCGGCCAGAACCGGATCCGCAGCCATGGCCGCTTGGGCCGACAACACGTCGACCGCCACCGAGGCGGCGTGCGCACTGCGCTCGCCCAGCTCGGCGCGCACCCTGTCCAAGGCGTCGCGGGTCCGTTGTATGTCCGCATCCGGATCGGAGCTCGCCGACAGGCCGGCTGGAACAACAGGTGGCGGGGAAAGTTTGGCGACCCGCCCAACCACGACTCCCGGGCTGACGCCAATTCCCTTTAGATGTACGGTCGCCCCGGCCACCGCTTTACGCCTCGGCCTGATCGTGGTTGGTCTCGAGCACCTGGACCAGGGCCGCGAGCGCCTCCTCGGCGCCGGGCCCCTCTGCGGCGAGGATCAATTCCTCACCGAAGCGGGCATCGAGGGTGAGCACCGAGAGGATGCTACGGGCGTCCACCGGCTCGCCGCCGGGCTTGCGAACCATGATCGGCACCGGCGATGCTGCCGCAGCGGCGGCGAAGAGTGCGGCGGGACGGGCGTGAAGCCCGACAGTGGATGCGACCGTGGCATGGATCTCAGGCATTTGCCACCTCCTGGAGAGAGATCACCGACGCCGATGAAGGCACCGTGCGACGCAAGGACTTGAGCGCGATCACACACGCCGAGCCAACCACCGTGCCCACCGCGATAGAGAGGATCCACAGTGGCCAGTGGCCGAGCAGGCCAACCACCCAGATGCCTCCATGCGGCGCCGGAGAGCTGACCGCGAAGGCCATGGAGAGGGCGCCGGTGACGGCACTGCCGGCCATTATCGAGGGGATGACGCGCAACGGGTCGGCGGCGGCGAAGGGTATCGCACCTTCGGTGATGAAGGAGGCGCCAAGCAGCCAGGCCGCCTCACCCGCCTTGCGCTCGGCGTCGTTGAAGAGCCGACGGCGAAGGACCGTGGCAAGCGCGAGGGCCAACGGCGGCACCATTCCGGCCGCCATGACCGCGGCCATGACCTTTTGGCCACCTATTCCGCCCGAGGCCAGGCCCGCCACCGCGAAGGTATAGGCGACTTTGTTGACCGGCCCACCCATGTCGAAGGCCATCATCAGACCCAGCAAAGCGCCGAGGCCGATCGCATTGGCGCCGGAGAGGCTGTTAAGCCAGTTGGTGATCTCGGTCATGATGAAAGAGACCGGATTGCCGATCACGACCAGCATCAGCACACCCACCACTGTCGCCGAGATGAGCGGCACTACCACGATCGGCATCATGCCGGAGATGACCCGCGGCACGGGAACCTTGAGGATGAGCCGGACCGTGGCACCCGCAAGCAGGCCGGCGATGATGCCGCCAAGGAAGCCCGCGTGGACGTCCACCGCGATAAGGCCACCGATGATTCCGGGAACCAGCCCCTGGCGGTCGGCCATGCCGTAGGCGATGAAGCCTGCAAGTATCGGCACCAGCATGGAAAAGGCAACCCCTCCGACCTCGAAGAGGACGCCGCCGATGCCCGCGGTGTGGTAGATGGCCATGATCGAAGTCGCCCCGGCGTAGTGCACGCCGTGGAATATTCCACCGTTGACCTGCATGGCCACCTGGGGGCCTGAGATAATAAAGGAAACGGCTATCAGGATTCCACCCGCAGCGACGAAGGGGATCATGTAGCTGACACCCGTCATCAGCCATTGGCGCAGCCTGCTTCCGAATCCGGCTGCCGCGAGCGGCGTGGCGGGCGGTGTGGCGCTCTTAGGGGCGGAGGCGGACGCGGGCGTGAAGCTCGCCACCCTCGCCCTCGCCTCTTCGAGCACCGCCGGCGCAGAGTTGATGGCGGTCGAGACTGCGACCTCCACCGTCGGCTTTCCGCTGAAACGCTCGCGTTCGCGAACCTCGACATCCGCGGCGAGTATGACCACGTCCGCGGAGGCAATGGCCTCGGCGGCGAGCTTGTTCATCCCGGCCGCGCCCTGGGTCTCGACCTCGATGGTGTCCCCCGCTGCGCGCGCGGCCTCCTCCAGGGCCTCTGCGGCCATGTAGGTGTGCGCAATGCCGGTCGGGCACGATGTTACTGCGACGATCCTCACTTGTTCCCCCTGTTCCTTATCCCTACGAAGCTTCCTGTGTGCTTTGCCAAATCATTTCCACCGACTCCCACTTATGCCCCCACCTATGCCCCCACCTCCCGGTTGATCAGCTCTGCCACCTCGGCAGGACTGGCAGAGCCTCGCAAGGCCTCGCGGAAGGAGCCATGCACCAGCCTGCGCGCCAGCGAGGCCAGTATGGTCATGTGCTCGGCTCCCCCTCCGGCCGGCGCCGCGATCAGGAAGATGAGGTCGGCGGGTCCGTCACTCGCACCGAAATCCACCCGGGACGGGCTCCGGCCGAAAGCGAGCGAGGCAGTGGTGACCGCCTCGGAGCGCGCGTGGGGAATTCCTATCCCGCCCTCCAGCCCGGTGGGCATGACCTGCTCACGCGCCCGAACATCGGCCAGAAACTCTTCGATGTCGGTGACCCTTCCTGCGCCTGCCAGGCGCTCGGCCAACAAACGTACCGCTTGGTCCTTGTTCTCGGCGGCAAGGTCAAGCACCACCAATGATTCCTCGATGATCCCCGGCAATTCAGTCCTCCTTCAATTTGCGTGACTTATCCGGCTCTTGACTGACTCGCACCAGCGAGCGCTCGATCTGCGAGGAGCGGGGCATCTGCGAACCGGGCAGCGATATCTTGGCCGCCGCCCAGGCGATTCCCTCGGCTAGGGCCGCTATGCCGCTCCCGCCCGCGGCGAGGAAGCCCGCCAACAGCGCATCCCCCGCTCCCACATTTGAAACGACTTCATCGACTCGCGCCTGCGCGTGGCTGGCGAGGCCTGCTTCGATCAAGATGGCTCCGTCGGAGCCCAGGCTGGCCAACACGGCATGGCTGCCGGCCCGATGAAGAGCCAGGCCCGCCTCGATGGCGTCTCCGACGGTCGTCACTTCGCCGCCGACTGCTTCCTCGAGTTCGTGGCGATTGGGCTTTATGAGGTCCACTCCACCCGTGATGGCCCGCTTCAACGGCTCGCCGGAGGTGTCCACGGCAACCTTGCAACCATGCAGACGCGCCAGCCGGGCAACCTCGTTGTAAAGGCCCGCATCCTGCCCCGGAGTGAGCGACCCGGAGGCACAGATCCAGTCGGCGCCGTTGGCGGCATCGGAAACCGTCTCCAGGAGAGCCGTCACCTCGGCGGAGCTGAGCCTCGGCCCGGGCTCGTTCAAATGGGTGATGACCCCTTCCGGCTCCAGGATGGAGATGTTCTGACGGATTCGGCCCGAGATCGGCACCACCTTGCATGGGACGCCCGCCGCCTCCAGAAGATGAACGAAATCGAGGTCGTCGGCGCCGCAGGGGAAAATTGCCAGGGTTGGCACGCCGGCTGAGGAGAGCACGCGTGCGACGTTTACGCCCTTCCCACCCGGATCAAGGCGGAACCTGTTCGCGCGGATCACTCCACCGCGGACGAACTCGTCGACCTCAAGCGTACGGTCGATAGACGGATTGGGGGTGAAAGTGGCGATCACGCTAGTACCACCTTCGGCCCGGCGGATTCCACTTCGGCAACCAGGCCGAGCGGAGCGCCGGCGTCGGTGACGATGGCATCCACCTCTTCCAAGGAGGCGAACGAAGCGAATTTCTGCTCGCCCCATTTGCTTCGGTCGGCTAGTACCACGACCAACCCAGCGCTGGCGATCATGGCCCTCTTCACTGCAGCCTCCGCCTGATCGGCGGTGGAAAGCCCTCGGGACAATGTGATTCCGTTGGTGCCGACGAAGGCGACGTCGACGTTCACTTCGGCGAGCGAACGCACCGCCCAGGCATCGACTGCGGCCATGGTCTTGGAGCGGATCCGCCCACCGATGCAGTAAACCTGGCAGTTCTCCCGTCCAGCCAGCTCCAGGGCGATGGGCATGGAGTTGGTAACCACGGTCAGCTCCTCTTGCGGCGCGAGCGCGCGGGCAAACCTGGCGGTGGTGGTGCCTGCGTCGATTAGCACCGAGCCGCCCGCCGGCACAAATGAAAGCGCCCTTTGCGCGATGGCCTCCTTCTCCTCCGACAAGAGGATGTCGCGCGAGGCGAGCTCCTGCTCGAAGCGCAGGCGCTCGGCGGGGATCGCTCCACCATGCGCGCGGCGCAGAAGGCCGGCACCCTCCAAGACGCTTAGGTCGCGCCGGATGGTCTCAGGGGTCACATCCAGGTCCACCGCGAGTGCGGCCACCTCGACGCGCCCGTCGGCCCGCACCTGGTCAACGATCCACTGGCGTCTCTCGGCTGCATACACTTTTGCCGACCTCCAAGATGTCCGTTTGAGCCCGTTTCTCAGAGGATACTTTTGTTTATCTGTGTTTGCAAGCCATTTGTCGAATTATCCAACAAAAAACAACATCGGCTCAGGCAAGTGCCTGTATGCCGGTCTCGCGCTCCTATTTGCGTATTATGAAGCAGTGACTCAAGTCGAAGAGCTTCAGCGGACCGAGCCATCCCATGCAGACGTGGAGGAGCGGGACCGCATGTCCCATATCGTGCTGCCCGCTTCGGCCGTGACCGAGGCGATCATCACGGGCAAGCCCTGCACCGCCCTTTGCGGCAAGACATGGGTGCCCTCGCGCGACCCCAAAAAGTACCCGCTTTGCCCGACCTGCCGCGAAGTGGCGGAGTCCATGGGCTGGAAGATCCCCAGCACCTAGAACTGGGCTGGGAACGGTCCACAAAATGGAGAAGACCCCGCCTCTGGGCGGGGTCTTCCTCGTTCGACCCTCGAATCGGGTCAGGCGGCTCGGTACCGGCGGTTACTTGCCTGGGTGCGAAGGTATCGACACCGGGGGCGCCGAGGTGGGAGGGCCGGTTACCGGGGGCGTGGTACCAACCACTGCGCTACCACTGACGGAGGCGCCACCTTGCACGCCGTTCGAGCTGCCGCCCGAACCGGAGTTGTGCTGGCCTGACTGGCCCTTGGACGTGGCGTTGGCGTTGGCGTTGCCGTTGGCGTTGGCGTTGCCGTTGGCGTTGCCGTTGGCGGACCCGGTGGTGTGCGTCCCAATAACCCCCTTACAGAAGGTCATAATCTGGGTTGGCGAAGCAATGCCCCCCGTGGCGGTATAACCCTTCTGGCCTGCCACGTACTTGGCCAGGTTCTGGAAGTTGGTGGACGCAAGCGGACCGGTCGACGGGTTTGAGCTGCCGGAGCCCACCACGCTGGTGGGAGCATGGCCGGTGATGGCCATGTATGCGGTGCACTCGCCGAAGATGTTGGCCCCGCTCGCCATTCCCTGACTCTCGCCGGCAAAGGTCGTGGTCGCCGTGGTGTGCGGCGCATTGCTACTACCCGAATCGTTGGTTGTCACCAGGCTCACGCTCGGGGTTTGGTGTGCATGGGAATTGAACGAGACCGGAACCACCCCGGTCAACGCCGCGGCGGCACCGCCAGTTAGTGCAATCGCGGCGGCAACCGCGGCGGCCTTTGCTGTCAGCAGTTTGGAGAGCACTTTGCCCTTTCCTCCTGTTGGTATGGCGCCGCCCTGCGCTGCCCGGAACGCCTGGATTACCTGGTGGGCACCGGTCGTTTCGGAATAGGACGCAGGAGCGTTGGCGCGGTCGACCAGCGCTTTCACCTTGGCAAGCTCCTCAGGAAGGCCACCGGCGGGCGCCTTTCCGGAGAGGAGAGCCTCGATGATCTCTTGGCTGATCGGATCCATCGTCATATCACCTACTGCAATCGCCAACGCCGGGGGCGGCGTTACATACCTTTTTGAAACTTCTCGGCGAGCCGCTTGATCGCCCGGTGCTGGATCACACGGACCGTTCCTTCGGACTTGCCTACGATGTGCGCGACCTCCTCCGAACTGAGGCCGGCGACGACCCGGAGCAGCAGGACTTCCGCCTGTTCCTGGCTCAGGCCGGCGACAAGCTCGCGCACCGCCTCGTCCACCTCGAGCTGTTCGCCCGCCTGTGATGGCTCGACGCTTAGCGATGCCAGCTCCTCGGCGCTCTCCATCTGCTTGAGGCGTGGACGGCGGCCCATCCGGCGCAGGTGGTCGATACTGCGCCTGCGGGCCGTCGCGAATAGCCAGGCCCGGAAGTCGCGGTCGTCGCCCTGGAAGGTGGTCAATCCTTTGGCCACCGACACCCATACCTCGGCCGCCACATCCTCGGCCGCCGAGGGCAGGCGGCCTTTCAGGAAGCGCAGCAAAGGCGGATTGAAATGCCTGTAAAGCTCGGTAATGGCGTCCTCGTCGCCCTGGCGGGCCCGCTCCACGGTGCGGCCGAGTTCGGCAGAGCCCTCGTATCCCCGTGCGGCCGGCTCCGTCATGGCCGGCTCCGGAGCTGTAAGCGCGCCATTCCTGCTCTCGGGGCCAAAGCGCTCCCGAGCGGCACGACGCTCGTCGTCTTCAATAGAGAACGGCTCGCCACCAGCCATGATTCGTCCCATTTTAGCCCGCCGTCACAAGTTTTCGAGGAGTCCGCGCGCTGCCGGTTCGGCCCTCGGCGGGTCGGCCCCACCTGGTAAACATCGGCGTGTCGTCCACTCGCCTGAAGCCGCCTGCTCAGTCCCAGTCAGCCACTAGGGAGGCGATGGCATCGAGCGAGAGCTCGGTTCCATACGGGTAGCGGTGATGAGATCGGAA
>JAJYPE010000053.1 GCA_021795585.1 Actinomycetes bacterium
AAGCGAGACCTTCGCCCCAATCAGCTGCTCCAACCCCAAGCGCTCCGACAGCGTGGAGACCATGAGAAGACCAGCATTGGCCACCAGATTCTTGTCATCGAAGGTTGCCTGGATGCCCTTGAGGCTCAGCGCGCCCTCAACCCCGGCGTTCCCTGGTCGAAACTGCGCCGCGCGTCAATCGGCTATTCAGCGGTGCTGCCGGACGCTCCTTTTGGGCGCGCGGCTAGCCAGGACTGTCGCCGTCGAGTTCGTCGGCTTGGATGCCACGCAGGCCCGCCCAGGCGAGCTCCGCGATGCGCCGTGACCACATCGGCCCGCTTGTCGCCTCGTAGTCGGTGGGCACGGCGCCTGAGAGGTCGAGCTCGCGGAGCCATCGCCGCAGTGTCCCCTCGGCCAGCGCGATGACACCGAGCGCTATGAAGCGTCGGTGGGTCTCGGAAATCGGCACTTCGATCGTGGAAGTGACCAGGTCGGCCAGCTCATCCTCGATTTCAGAGAGAGCCCCCTGGAACTCGGGGTCGCGGCGCGGGCCGCTGGCGAAGAGCAGCTCGTATCCCGACCTGTTCTCGTAAGCAAAGCGGAAGAAGCTGTCGAAGCCGGCGATCACCTGCTGGTGCACCGATTGGGAGTTGGCGGTGGCGGTGCGGATCCGGCCGAACATTTCCTCGCCTGTGATGCCGAGCAGATCCAAATACAGGCTCCGCTTGGAGGAGAAATGCTGGTAGATCACCGGTTTGGTGACGCCGGCCGCAGCGGCGATATCCTGCATCGAGGTGGCGTGGAAGCCCTTGGCGGCGAAATGAACCCGGGCCTGGTCGATCAGCAGCTGTCTTCGGCGCTCCTTGGGCATTCTCTGCGCATGCCCCGCCGCCTCGTCGGGCTGCTCATCTTCCCCAAGCCTTGCCATGGCGACGCGGATCATAAGACCATCTCCCCTGCGGACAGATCCCGCTGAGCAACTTACCAGGCGGTAGCTTTACCAGGCAACCGCAGGCACGCAGTTTCTTTTGCCAGCCTGGGACGCGAGCACGGGCCTAGATTGGGGCTATGAGTAGCGCCGAGCTGATCGTAGAGGTGGAGGAGCGCGTCTGCTGGCTCCTCATCAACCGTCCGGAGAGGATGAATTCCATCACGATGGAGGTCCTGGCCCGGATCGAAGAGGAGCTCGTCCGCTTCGAGCGAGACCCGCACGTCAAGGCGGTGGCCATCTCCGGTGTTGGAGGCAAGGCCTTTTGTAGCGGTGTTGATCTTTCGACCATGGCCGCCGGAGCCTCCTACTTCGACCTGCATCAGGCCCGGGCCAGCCTGGGGAGCCTCTTCCAGAAGATGTGGCGTTATCCCAAGCCCATCTTCGGGGTCGTGGACGGCTATGCCCTTGCCGGGGGATTCGGGCTCGCTGCCGCCTGCGACTTCGTGATGGCCTCGGAGGATGCCGCCTTCGGGGTGCCGGAGATCAACGTCGGGGTGTGGCCCTTCATCATCACCGTCCCGCTGCTCCGTTATGTGCATCCCCGCGTGCTTCTGGAGATGATGATGACTGGACGGCGCATCGGTGCGGAGGAGGCGATGCGCATCGGCGTCGTGAACTGGGTCTTCCCCAAGGCGGAGCTGCGGGAGAGGGCAACCGAGCGGATATCGGAGATCGCCTCGAAGTCCGGCGCCATCCTCGCGCTCGGGAAGACGTCTTTCTACCGGGCACTCGACATGGATTCGGCTTCCGCGCTTGCCTACCTGCAGTCCATGCTCACCGTCGTCACGGGCCTCGAGGATTCCCGCGAGGGCCTTGCCGCGTTCACCGAAAAGCGCCCGCCGGAGTGGAAGGACCGCTGACGGCCGGCGCTACCGCCCGCGCGCAGGCCGCGAGCCGCGCGTTCCGGTGGGGCGCCTTTGAGGCAACTAGATTGTGAGCGGCCGGGTCGCGTGCCCCGTTCGGGAGGAGAGGCTGTGAGCAAAGTAGCGCTGATTACCGGGATTACCGGGCAGGACGGCTCGTATCTGGCCGAGTTCCTGCTCGAGCAGGGCTACAGGGTGGTCGGCATGACCAGGCGCTCCTCCACCGTCAACTTCGAGCGGATCGCCCACATCCAGGACTCCATCGAGCTGGTCTCGGGGGATTTGCTCGACCAGACCTCGCTGATGTCCATCCTGCGTGACACCCAGCCATCCGAGGTCTATAACCTCGCGGCGCAGTCCTTCGTGCAGGCCTCCTTCCAGCAGGCGGTGCTGACGGGCGAAACCACCGCCCTAGGGGTGACCAGGCTCCTCGACGCCATCAGGGTCTCCGCGCCCGAGGCGCGCTTCTACCAGGCATCATCTTCGGAGATGTTCGGCAAGGTGATGGAGGTGCCCCAGCGTGAGAGCACGCCGTTCTACCCCCGTTCGCCCTATGGAGTGGCAAAGGTGTATGGCCACTGGCTCACCATCAACTATCGCGAGAGCTACTCGATGCACACCAACTCGGGAATCCTCTTCAACCACGAATCGCCGAGGCGCGGCCTGGAGTTCGTGACGCGCAAGATCTCGCACGGCGCGGCCGCCATAAAGCTCGGCCTCGCCAAGGAGCTGCGCTTGGGCAACTTGGATGCTCACCGCGACTGGGGGTACGCCCGGGACTACGTGAAGGCGATGTGGCTCATGCTCCAGCAGGATACGCCTGGGGATTACGTGGTCGCGAGCGGCGCCACCCACTCGGTGCGCGACTTCTGCGAGCTGGCCTTCTCGAGCGTCGGCCTTGACTGGCGTGACTACGTGGTCCAGGACGAGCGCTTCATGCGGCCCGCCGAGGTCGACCTCCTGGTGGGCGATCCCTCCCGCGCCGAGCAGGAGCTCGGGTGGAAGCGCGAGGTGGACTTCGACTCCCTGGTGGCGATGATGGTCGAGGGCGATATCGACCTCCTCAGGTCCAAAGGGGCCTGAGCCGCCAATCCCCCCAACCCGGGAGCCCCATTGCCCGCGGACGATTCCGTCTCCTTCTCATCCGTGACAGTCACGCTGGCTGGCTTCCCGGCATTGCTCAACCTCAGCTTCGAGGTCGAGGCGGGGGAAACCGTCTATCTTCGCGGACCCAACGGAGCCGGCAAGACGACCTTACTCCGCACCCTTGCGGGCCTCGAGAAGCCGACCCGGGGTAGCGCCATGGTTCTCGGGGTCGAGCTTCCCGGTGGCGAGCGGTCTCTGCGCGCCTTGGCCGGGATGATGGGGACGCGCAGCCATCTCTACGAAGACCTCACGGTGGCGGAGAATCTGGATCTGGCCAGGCGCCTCCTCGGGATCTCCTCATCGAGGATCGATGACGCCGCCGAACTTTTCGGCGTGCGCGGCCGGCTGTGGAAGCAGAAGGTGGCCTCGCTCTCGGCCGGCCAGAAGCGCAGGGTGGCCCTGGCGGGACTGGTGGCCAAGAACCCCCGCATCTGGCTCCTGGACGAGCCTCATTCCAGCCTGGATGCGGCCGGTCGCGACCTTCTCGACAAGCTGATCGTGGAGGCAACCAAGCGGGGCGCCATCGCCTTCGTCGCCACCCATGAGGCCGAAGCCGGCCGGGCCGGAGGACGCGTGCTGGAAATGGTGGGCGGGACCGTGCGGGCAGAGGCGCGGGAAGCTTCGCCCGGTGACGAAGGGCCAGCCTCGGAGGTCCCGGAGTGATCCGGCGGGCGTGGGCGGTGGCTCGCAAGGATATGTTGATCGAGGTCCACTCCAAAGTGGCGCTCAACCAGGTAATCCCTTTCGCCTTGGCTGTTCTTCTCACCTTCGGCTTTGCGCTGGATACCCGGAACCAGCTGCTGGCCGAGATAGCGCCTGGCCTCTTCTGGGTGGTAGTCCTCTTCAGCTCGCTCTATTTGATCTCGCGTTCGTTCAGAGTCGAGCGGGAGAACGCCGCCATGGAGGGTCTCGTCCTCTACGGAATCGACCCGATGGCGGTCTTTTTCGGAAAGCTTGCCGCGCTGGCGCTGCAGATGTTCGTGCTGGAAGCGGTTGCAGCGGCCGGGATAGTGATCCTTTTCAACCCTCCGGTCGGCTCGCTGGGGCTCTTGGCAATATCTGCGGTGGCGGCTACCCTTGCAATAGGGTCGATCGGCCTGGTTTACGGTGCACTCTCCAGTAGCGAGCAGAGCGGTGAAAGCCTCCTGCCCCTCCTGGTGATACCCGTGCTCGCGCCGATCGTGATCTCCGCCGCCAAGTGCTGGAGCGACGCAGAGAGCGCCGGGGCGGGGATCTATGACCCCTGGCTGAAGATTGTTGCAATCTTCAGCGCCGTATTCTTGGCGGTGGGTGCGGCCGCTTTCGGCCCCGCCATGGAGGATTGAACTGAGTTGACGACGACCTTGGTGCGCAAGGCTGTTGGCGTGACGTCCCTGGCGCTGGTCGCCGCGACGGTGGTGATGGGCCTTTTCGTCACCCCGCCGGACGTGGTCCAGGGAAACCTGGCCCGCCTTCTTTATGTACATCCCCCCGTTGCCTGGGTCGCGTATCTGGCCTACGGGGTCACCTCGATCGCCTCCGGGCTGTATCTCTGGCGACCGACACGCTCCCTCAAATGGGACCGGATTGCGGTGGCCTCGGCGGAAGTGGGCGTCGTCTTCACCGGACTCACCCTGGTGACCGGGTCGATATGGGGGAGGCCGGCCTGGGGCGTTTGGTGGACCTGGGATGCCAGGCTCACCACCACGGCCATCCTCTTCGTCCTCTATCTCGGGTACCTGGCCCTCCGGCGCATCCCTCTCAGCCCCGAGACCAGGGCCAAACGTTCCGCGGTCGCCGCGCTGATCGCCTTTATCGACGTGCCGATCGTGCACGAGTCGGTGGTGTGGTGGCGGACGCTGCACCAGGGGGCCACGGTGGCCACCCTGGGCGCCAACACCAAGGTGCACGGCATCATGGCCTGGACCTTGCTGCTCGGATTCATCGCCTTCACCATGGTCTACATCTGGATGGCGATGGTTCGATACCGGGTGGAGACGATGTCCGCCGAGATCGAGGCGCACCAGCTCGAGGCCTGGGAGGCCGAGCGGATGGCCGAGGCCGACACCTCCGACGCTGCCATCGGCAGGTTGCTGGACCCGGGGACCCGCGCGCCCGATGAGGTTCCGACCGACCAGGGGGTGGCGCCAAGATGAACCCCTACGTGACGGCCGGCTACTCCGCCGTGCTGGTGACGCTCGCTGTTTACGCGGCATGGCTGGTGATCAAGTCGGCCCGGCTGCGCCGTGCCATCCTGAAGGCGGGCTCCACCGAGGCGGGCGGGCGTGCTTGACGAGTCCCGCATAGGCGACCTGCTCGACGGTGGCCCTAAACCGTCGGTCCCGCGGCGCAAGAAGCGTCTGCGCGTCTGGCTTCCGATCCTGGTGATCGCGGCGGCGCTGGGCTTTTTGATCGCCAAGGGCCTTGGAAACTCGCTGGTGTACTTCCGCACCGTGGACGAGGCGCTGGCCATGAAGGCCACCCTGGGAACCAGCACCTTCCGGCTGGAGGGAGTGGTCAAGCCCCATACCGTGACCACGAACGCTTCGGGAGGGGTCGATTTCGAGGTTATCGGCCAGGACGGCCGCACCATCGCCGTTCACGACACCGCCAATCCCCCCGAACTCTTCCAGCCCAACCTGCCAGTGGTGCTGGTGGGGCACTTCCAGGGAAGTTACTTCCTCTCCGACCAGATCATGGTCAAGCATTCCGCCAACTACATCGCCGCGCACCCCAACCGGGTTGCGACGGTGAACGGAAAGAAGCTGTGAACGCGCTTCTGGGTACCGTTGGGCTCGTAGTCTCCCTTGCCGGGGCGCTGGCGGGCATAGCGCAATACGCATGGGGCATCCGGCGGCGGAGCGGGACGGCCATCCACGCAGCGGGGGGCTTCGTGGTGCTGGTTGCGGCGGGGGCGCTGCTGTCCACCTTCGCCATGCAGAGGGCGCTGCTGACCCATGACTTCTCCATCGCCTACGTGGCCGAGAACTCCTCCCGGGAGACCCCCCTGCTGTATCAGATCACCGGGATGTGGTCCTCCCTGGCGGGCTCCATCCTCCTCTGGGCGCTGGTTCTCTCGCTCTATCTGGCATTGGTGCTCTACAGGTCGCGCAAACGTGAGGCCGACCGCTCCCTGGCGTGGACCATGCTGGTCGGATTGGTGGTGGCGGCCTACTTCTTCGCCCTCATGCTGCATTCGGCGAACCCCTTCATCACCTTGGCCCACGTGCCCGCAGACGGGCAGGGGCCGAACCCGCTCCTCCAGGACTACCCCTTGGTGGCCTTCCATCCCCCCATGCTCTACCTGGGCTATGTTGGCTTCACCGTCCCCTTCGCCTTCGGCATCTCCTCGCTGATCACCGGACGCACCGATCAGGACTTCGCGCGCGAGACGCGCTACTGGGCCCTGGTCGCATGGGTCTTTCTGACGGTGGGCATCTTCCTGGGCGCCTGGTGGTCGTACCGGGTGCTGGGATGGGGCGGATATTGGGCCTGGGATCCGGTGGAGAACTCCGCCTTTTTGCCTTGGCTCTGCGGCACCGCCTATATCCATTCGGCACTCTCCGCCAAGCGGGGCGGGAACCTGCGCATCTGGAATATCTCCCTTTTGATCTCCACCTTTTCGCTCACCATCCTGGGAACCTTTTTCACGCGCTCGGGAGTGCTGCAGAGCGTTCACGCCTTTTCCGGCTCAAAGCTGGGCCCGGACCTGATCGTGTTCTTCGCCGTGGTGACTCTGGCCTCCCTCGTGCTGATCGCCTGGAGAGTCCCGCTGCTGCGCTCGGCCGGGATGCCCGCGCTGCTCGAACGCGACGGCGCCTACGTCCTCAACAACCTGCTCTTCTCCGCCTTCGCCCTGGTGGTGCTGATCGGGACCACCTTTCCGCTGCTCGCCCAGGCGGTTACGGGCCAGGTAGTTTCCGTGGGACCGCCGTTCTTCAACAGCTTTACGGCCCCATTGGCGCTGGTAATGCTCTTCGGCATGACGGTGGCGCCCTATCTGGGGGTCCGGCGCACCGCGGGCGCAGCCCTGGTCGACGCGCTCTTCGTACCTGCAGTCATCGCCCTGGTGGTGGTGCTGATAGCCGTTCTGGCGGGGCTGCGTGACAAGGGAGTGATCGGCGCCTACGGTCTGGCCGCCTTCGCCCTGGCCGGTAACGGGAAGCAGATTATTCGCCGGCTCAAGCGCGGAGGGGCCCGATCGCTCGGTTCGATGGGAGGCCTGGTCGCGCACTTGGGCGTGGCCATCGTGGCCGTGGCGCTCGCCACCTCCACCGCTTTCGGCACCCGGGGGGAGATCAAGCTCACACCGTTCGGCACCGCCTACTTCCATGGGCACCGCTTCACCTACGACGGGGTGGCGACCAAGGTGACTCCCGCGCGGACCAGCCTGCTCGCATCGATAACCATCGACGGCAGCGGCCCCTATCACCCCGCCATCTCCCAGTTCGGCACCAACACCCAGGTGGTGGGGACGCCGAGCGTCAAGGTCGGTCTGACGGAGGACGTCTTCGTAACCCTCGACTCCCCACCCCAAACCGCTGCCGGCCCGGTGCTGATAGGCGTCGTGGTCGAACCGCTGGTCTCCTGGCTCTGGATCGGCGGTGCCGTGATGGGTCTGGGCGGCGGGCTCGGTGTCGCCGCCGCGCTTCGCCGCCGGAGGGCTGCCTCGCGCACGCGGGCTGCACTGGCCGAGCCCGACGCGCTGGCGATCGAGGAGAGCGCCTAAATGGCCGTGTCGGTCTCCAGGGATGAGGTCGTTCCGCCGCTACCCCCCAAGCGCCGCCATGCCCTTCGATGGGTGCTCGGAGTGCTGGCGCTGGCCGTCGTCGGCTTCGCGGTTGCGGCGGCCAGCGTCCGTCCCAGCTCCCCCAACGCGGTCGCTCCCTCCCCGCTGGTGGGCAAAGAGTCGCCGGCGCTCACCGGTCATCTGTTGAGCGGCGGCTCCTACCGGCTCCATCCGGCCGGGAAATACATGCTGGTCAACTTCTTCGCCAGCTGGTGCACCCCTTGCCGGGCCGAGACAGCGGCATTCGAGCGCTTCCTTGCCGAGGCGCCCTCCCATCCCTGGGGATCCTCAGTGCACATCGTCGGGGTGACCGTCAACGACCGCACCTCCTCGGCCCAGGCCTTCGTGCAGCAGCTGAAGGTGACCTGGCCGGTGGTCTTCGACGGCAGCGGAGTGGTGGGGCTCGCGTGGGGCGTCTCCAATCCCCCTCAAACCTTCCTGGTGGCGCCCAACGGCAAGGTGGTGACCCGCATCGTTGGCCAGGTCACCGCTCCCGGACTGGTCTCCTTGATGAATCTGGCATGGTCGACCTATGGCTAAGCTCCTCGGGACGGAGACGACCAATTCCACCAGTTCAGAGGTTCCCGCGTGGCCACGGCGGAGGCGGGCCCTGGGGTTGAGGGCAAAGCTCGCAGTGCTGGCGTTGCTGGCCGTGGCCAGCTTCGGCGTCTATCTGGGGGTCAGCCCGAGCCGGACCACCCAGGCCCAGCGCATCAGCTACCTGGAGACCATCGTCAAGTGCCCCACCTGCATCTCGGTCTCCACCAAGGACGCCAACACGGCATCCGCCTTCGCGCTGCGCACCTTCATCACCCAGATGGTGCACCAGGGCGCGAGCAACTCACAGATAATCGACCAGCTGTTGGCCACCTATGGCCCTTCGGTGCTGCTGGTGCCGCCGAGCTCGAGCGGCGGCACCGCGCTTGCAGGAGCGGGCATCGCCCTGGTGCTGGGCATTCCCTTGGGGGGCCTTCTCTACTACCGCCGCCGGGGACGCAAACCGGTTCCCGAGCCGCCGGAAGGCGCAACCTCCAACGCGGGTGGGGAGCCGCTCACGGGCGGCGCAAATAGATCCGCCTCGGAGCGGGCGCCGGGATGGATCCGCACCGCCCTGGGTTCGGCCAGCCTCGCCCAAAAGCTGGTCGGGGCGGTGGGTGTGGCGCTTATCCTCTCCGGAGGCGGCCTCCTGGCCTACGGCGTCCTCGCCAAACCTTCCAACGTGCTCTCCCCCAGCCAGATCGTATTACGGCTAAAGACAGGTGAGCAGCTGGCCACGGTGGGCTCCGACACGCAGGCCCTGCAGCTCTTCTCCACCGTCCTGGCCGCGGACCCGCGCCAGCCCGAGGCGCTGGCCTGGAACGGGTGGCTGCTCAGGCAGGCGGGGCGCAAGGATCACTCCAGGGCGCTCCTGGCGGCCGGCATAGCCCAGCTGCGCCAGTCGGTGGCCATCCAGCCCGCCTATCTCTACGGCAGGCTCTTTTACGGGATCTCCCTTTACCAGGACAGCCACGATGCCAAGGGTGCCGTGCAGCAGTTCCGCGCCTATCTCTCCCTATCGCCGCCCAAGAGCCTCACCAACCAGGTGAAGCCGACTATCGACGGCGCCTTTGCCGCCGCCAAGCTGCCCGCTCCGCTGTAGGCGGGCTCAGCTTCCCGTCAACGCCGCGCTATGCATGGTGAGGCGGTCGCGGCCAAGGTGCTTGGACTCATATAGAGCCTCGTCGGCGGCTGCCATCAGCTCCTCGGGCGTCTCGTCGCCGGCGCCCGAATACGAGACCCCGCCCAGGCTGACGGTCACCGAAACCTCTCCTTGGCTGATCAGGACGGTGGAGCACCCGACGGCTTTGTGGACCGCCTCCCCGATGGCGCGCACGTCCTTGTCCGCGGCTCCGGGCAGCACCACCAGGAACTCCTCGCCGCCTGTACGGATCAGGACGTCGCCGGTGCGTATCACGGAGCGGGCCGCGCCGGCCACCGCGCGCAGCACCCGGTCGCCGGCCAGGTGGCCAAAGCTGTCGTTGACCCGCTTGAAGTGGTCGATGTCGAAAGAGAGAATTCCCAGCGCGGTGACGGTGCGCCGAGAGCGTGAGAGCTCCTCGGCCAGGCGGTTGATGCCGAAGCGCCGGTTGTAGGCGTCGGTGAGAGGGTCGATGGCGGCGAGGCGCTGGAAGCGCTCATGGGTGAGGGCATTGTTGAGTGCCACCGCGGTGGGGGCCTGGAACGCCTCCAGCAGTCGGAAGGCGCTCTCGTCGAGCCTTTCGGCAGAGGCGAGCAGCACTGCGCCCAAGAGCGTGTTACCGAGCCAGATGGGCACTATCGCCACCTGGCGCGGGCGGAATGAGACCACCGCCGCCTCGATGGCGAGGTCCTCGGGGACCTCGATGGTTCGCACCAGTCGAGAGCGCTGAGCCTGGGTGACAAGCGCCGAGAGCGCGATACCGGAGCACACCACGTTGCGTGACTCGGCCACCGCCAGCTCGCCCTCCTTGGTGACCAGAACGCAGCCTCCGGTGGCGCCGGTGTGGGCGAGGTACTGGTCCAAGGCTGCTTCCACCAGGCCCGCCAGCTCCAGGCGCTCGCTGAGCGCGTGGGTTACGGCCGCGGTGGAGCGCTCCAGCCGCTGGGTCTCCTCGAGCGCGGAGAGAAGCGAGTTGAAAGACGCGGCGACCTCGCCCAATTCGTCATCGGAGGTCACCGCGAGCTGGCAGGCTTCCGCCGAGCAGCCGGACCAATCGCCGGTCCTGCTCGCCTTGAGCAGCGACTGGCCAACATAGCGCATGCGCATGGAGATGTTTGAGATCCGCGCCCCCACGACGTAGCGTGCCAGCGCG
>JAJYPE010000054.1 GCA_021795585.1 Actinomycetes bacterium
ATGGTCTTGCCTGCTCCGACGTCACCCTGCAGGAGCCTGTGCATGGGCACTGCGGAGGCCATGTCCATGGCGATCTCACTCACCACCCTCAGCTGTGCCGGAGTCGGAGTGTACGGCAGCTGAGCCACAAAGCGGGATGCGAGGTCGCCGGCGTCGGAGAGCCCGAGTCCGGGCTGGAAAGCTCCGGCGGTGTCGCTCCGGGATTCACGCACTCGCGCGGAGGACGCGGGTTGCACCCGGCCTCGGGACGCGAGCGAGCCGACCGAGTGGCGGATTCCGCGGGCCTGTTGCTCCTTGTGGACCTTTGCCGCCACCAGCTGAAGCTGGATGCGCAATAGCTCGTCGAAGGCCAGACGCTCCCTTGCCCTTGAATAGTCCTCGGGGTCGTCCGGAGCGTGGATGAGGCGGTATGCGGAGTCCCTGTCGATAAGTCCGAGGCTCCGTCTGAACGCCTCCGGCAGGGGGTCGGCGATCCAGCCGGCCTCCTTCAGGGTGGTGGCGATGGCTTTGACCATCTCGTTGGGCTTGAAGCGGTACTTCTCCGACTGCGGATAGATGGGAACTATCCTGCCGGTCCGGTCCCCTATGAGGTCGACCAGAGGATTGACCATCTGGCGCTTGCGCCCGAAGAGCTCGATCCTGCCGAAGAGGGCGCACTCCATCCCCGGCTGGAGCTGCCGCTTGCGCCAGGGCTGGTTGAAGAAGGTCACCGCCAGGCTGCCGGTCTCATCCCCCACCACGACCTGGACGATCTCCCGGCGCCCCTTCGTAAAGCGCGAACTCGCCGAACGCACCGCCCCGATCACCAGGACGTCACATCCCGGCGGCGCCTCCCAAATCCCCATATGGTTGCGCCGGTCCACATATCGCCTGGGGAAGAAGTTCACCAGGTCGTAGAGGCTTTCGAAGCCGGAGTCGACGAAGGCCTTCGAGCGGGCGGGCGACAGGCCGATGGCAGAGGCCGGCGGCACACTCTTGAGGCCGAACAGATTCGAACGTCTGTTCATATGCGGTCCAACCTACCTGGGCCGGGCCCGGGCAGGACGCGGTGTTCGCCCGTCGGTCATTCGATGCCTATGAGATAGGGATAGAGCGGCTGGGCACCGTGCAGAACCTCGACCTCCAGGTCCGGGTGCTGAAAGGTCAGCCATTCCGTAACCTCGCGGCTCGATGCCGGTGTGGCCCCCTCGCCTTCGATGAGGGTGATGATCTCGGTCTCCTCCGAGACGAGGGCGCCTATCGACGCTATAGCTGCCTCGGCGGCGGTCTTGGCGATTGCCACCACTCCCGCGGAACCGAGGCCAATGAAGTCACCGGCGGCCACTTCCCCGATCTCGGAGCGGTAATCACGCACCGCCTGGGTCACTTCAGCCACCACCACCCTCTTGGCGGAGGCGCGCATAACCCGCAGGTTCGACGAGACGTCGTTCATGGGGTCGTATTCCATCAGCGCGGACATCCCCTCCACCACACCGCTGGTGGGTATCACGGCGACCTCCTTTGGGGAAAGTGAGGCGGCCACCTGCGCCACGGGGGTGACGTTGGTGTTGTTGGGGAGCACGATTACGCCTGGCGCCGGCACATCCTCGATCGCAGCCAGGATCTCCTCGGTGGATGGGTTCATCGACTGGCCCCCCATCACTATCCGATGCACCCCTAGCGAGCGGAAGATGCGGGCGATTCCATCTCCGTTTGCGATCACCACCACCGCGGTCTGCACCGGCTCGCTGCTCTCGGGCGCGTAAGGGTCGGGGGCACCGGCTCCACCCGCGGCCAGCACCCAGCGCTCTTCGGCGACCTGGTCATAAAGATCCGTAACCCGTATGCGCGAGGGCTGCCCGGCCTCGATGCCGGCCTCGATCGAGGCGCCGATGTCATCGGTGTGAATGTGGCAGTTGTAGGTTCCGTCCTGACCCACCACCACGATCGAGTCGCCCAGGCCCGCCCACACCTCACGGAACGCCGCCACCATGGTGTCGTCGGAGTCGAGAAGGAACATCACCTCGTAGCGCGGGCCAATACCGTCCTCGGGACCCGCGGAGACCGTCTCCACCCTGGATGCCGACTCGGGCACCACCGCCTCGAAGGCGAACTCACGGCGCGGGCAGTCCGTGAAGCCCTCGGCTCCGGTCACCTCGCAGAGGGCGGCCACCATGAGCACGAATCCCGCGCCTCCGGAGTCCACGACTCCCGCCTTGCGCAGTTGGGCGAGGAGCTCGGGAGTCCGCGACAGCGACGCCTCGGCCGCCTCCAGCAGTGAAGGAGCGGCCGCGGCCAGCTTCCAACCCTGGCCCACCAACTCCTGCGCCCTCTCTGAAACCTCGGTTATCACCGTGAGGATCGTCCCCTCCACCGGATTCAGAACGGCTGCGCGGGCACGCTCGTCGGCACGGGTCAGGGCGGCGGCGAGGGTCCCCAGGTCGGCCTCTTCGCCAGGCTCCTCGCCGAAGACCTTGCAGAGCGAGCCGATCACCTGGGAGAGGATCACGCCGGAGTTGCCGCGCGCGCCCAGCAGGGCCGCCTTTCCGGCATCCATGAAGTCAGCTATGGTGCCCCGGTTCTCTCCCGAGCCCAGGCCGCGCGACTCCAGCACCTCTGTGGCAGATCGTAACGTGAAGAACATGTTGGTGCCCGTATCGCCGTCAGGAACCGGGTAAACGTTGAGACGGTCGATCTTCTCGCGGTAAACCTCCAGGATTTCCGCGTAGCGCATCAAGAGCCCCGCTAGGAGGCGGCCCCTCTCAACCATTTCAAACACCTCGCAGCAATGCTATTGGAACATCCCAGGCTGGAGGCCCCGCCGCCAGTCAAAGACACTATGCTGAAACAGCTGTTTTTTCGAAGGCGCGAAGGAGTCCCCAAGGTGGCATCGGTTTGTGAGCTGTGTGGCAAAGGTCCCCACTTCGGCATGTCGCTTTCTCACTCGCATCGCCGTAACAAGCGCCGCTGGAATCCCAACATCCAGAGCGTGCACGCGCTGGTGAACGGCTCCAAGAAGCGCATCAACGTCTGCACCTCCTGCATCCGCTCCGGCAAGGTCACCAAGGCCGCCTAGGCGGCTCCCGCCTTGGCGCGCCGCGCGCTACTCTACTTCTCCTTTGGCGGGCCCGACGGCCCTGACGACGTCCTGCCCTTCATGCAGAACGTCACGCGCAAGCGGCCGGTCCCTCCCGAGCGCCTGGTCGAGGTCTCTCGGCACTACCACCTGTTCGGCGGGCGCAGCCCCATCAACTCCATCAACCTGGAGCTGATCGATCGCATCCGCCACGCGCTTGACGCCTCCGGGACGGATCTGCCCGTCTATTTCGGAAACCGGAATTGGTCGCCATACCTGGGTGACACCCTGCGCCAGATGGGTGGCGACGGCGTCGAGGAGGCACTCGTATTCGTGACCTCGGCCTATGGCTCGTACTCCGGATGCCGCCAGTACCGCGACGACCTGGCAGAGGCGTTGGCCGATCCCGCCAACCCTCAGATTCGCCTATTCAAGCTCCGCCATTTCTACGACCACCCGCGCTTCGTCGAGCCTTTTGCCCTGGGCGCGGTTGAAGCCTTCACCCGCCTCGCCGAAGTGCACGGCGGCTCGGCGGTGAGAGTCCTTTACACCGCCCATTCCATTCCGACCGCCATGGCGGCCAACAGCGAGTACCTCCTGCAACTGGGCTTGGTGCGCGATTATGTGAATGCCCGTCTCAGGGCCGAGACCGGAGTACGGCCGGACTCTGCCCAGGTGTACCAGTCACGCAGTGGACCGCCGTCCCAGCCCTGGCTCGAACCTGACATCTCCGACGCGATGGCCCAAATGCATGCGGCCGGCGCACGGGCGTTCGTGGTCATCCCCATCGGCTTTATCTCCGACCACATGGAGGTCGTCTACGACCTCGACACCCTGGCCGCCTCGACCGCACGTGACCTGGGTGCGGGCTTCGCCAGGGTGGCCACGCCGTCTGCATCGGCCGGCTTCGAGCAGCTTGTGCTCGACTTGGTGCGCGAGATAGAAGACCCGGGCTTTGCCGCGCCCTCCCTCCCCATGCCGCTCAAACCGGTGCAAGAGTGCCAGGCGGGCTGCTGCATGCCCGGATACGTGCCGCGCTCGCTCTGAACCCGGCCGGCGACCCGCTCCAGGCAGAAATAGATCCTTTCCCCACTCGGCTCGGCCCAGTGATGCCGGAGCCTCCCGGATAGACGGCCGCTGCTGACGGCCTCCCTTCAACCGTTTGACCAGATGATCACGGCGAAAGAGCCGATCCACACCCGGGTCCAGGTCATACTCGTGCCGCATCGGCCACGGATGGCGCCCACTGCCCGCTTCAGGAGGACTGGTACGGCGCGACCCAGGTCACAGCCATCGTTCCACAGTCCGGCATGCCAGTACCCAGGTTGGGAACGAAGGCCGGAATCCGCGAAGTAGTCCGCGTGCCGGGCGCGGCAATCAGGAGGTAGGCAAAGGTGGCGCACTCCCCCACTCCGCCCGGCGGGTTGTCCCCTCCACTCACCTGCGCTTCGGCGACTCCCCCGTTCGCAGGAAGCAGCACTGCGGCCGGTGCACCTTGCGCCACGCTAAGCGGAGGTTGATCGGTCTTGGCTGCGGCCGTCTGGCTCCCGGACGCCTGTTCACCGACCACACTCGGCCAACCCTCCAGGCTGCAAGGGAGGCTGGAGACGTTCTTGAAGTCGAGCGTCACGTAGACGGTCCCGGCTGCAGCGCCGTTGCGGCCCATCGACACCTGGAGATGCTGTCCCGTGCAGGCCGGCATACCTGCGCCCGAGGGCGCGGTCGTGGTGGTGGTCACCACCGGAATCGAAGGCGCCGCATTGCCGACCACCGCAGTCACGGCCAGCCCCGGGCATCCCGGCATGGCCGCGTTAACGCCTGGAAGCGAGGCCGGGACCTTGATCACTCCGTTTGTGCCCGGAGGGGTGACCCTCAGGTAGGTGAAGGGCGGGCCACATTGGGGCCCATAGTCGACGCCCGTAGGAACGCTGAAGAGGGCATATACCGGCTTGCCCGGCACCGCAAGCGCAATGCTCGCAGACTTCGCCGGGGCGGGCCTTCCCAGGATCGAGTCCGCTTTCGCGGCGGTGATGGTGGCCCCGGTCTGGCCAACCACGCCGACCACCTTGGGCCACCCCGACAGATGGCAGTAGGAGGAGGAGGCGTTGGTGAAGACGAGCTCTCCCGCCACCGTCCCCGCCGCTTGGCCGACCTGGGCAAACGAAACCGAGAGTTGCCCCACTGAACACGCCGGCGCGGACGCCGGATCCTTGAAGTACCCCGCGATGGAACCTTTGGCTGACGTCACAGTCGTGTTCGCCTGGCTCTTGGCCGTCGCGCCTTGGGTGCCGCATGCCGCCAGCAGAAGGGAAAAGACGAGCGGGACCGCCAGTTTGCGGCTTGACACAGAGAGTTTCGTACCGTATCGCATTGGCACGAAGCTACCACGGCCAAAGTCCGATACATCACCAATGGCAAGAAGCCACGCCAACCGACGTCGGCGTGGCTTCGCGAAGACCTACATCGAGTTCGGTCTTAGGCCTGAGCCCGCGCCCTCAGGGCGGAGAGCTCGTCTGCGAGCCGTGCGGGCAGGCGATCTCCGAACTTCTCGAAGTGTCCGGCAATGGCCTCGACCTCTGCCGACAAGTCGGCAGGATCGATGGCGAACAGCGAGTCGGCGGTGGCGCCCGGGGCGAGAGCTACGCCGTCCAGGTCCAGCTCTCCTGCCTTTGGAACCAGGCCAAGCGGGGTCTCTTCGGCGTCGGCTCTGCCTTCGATACGGTCGACTATCCAAGCCAGCACGCGCGAGTTCTCGCCATAACCGGGCCAGATGAACTTGTTGTTCTCGTCCTTGCGGAACCAGTTGACCAGGTAGATGCGCGGGAGCTTCACATCCTGCCGCTCGGCGAACTCGAGCCAGTGGCCGAAGTAGTCACCCATGTGATACCCGCAGAACGGCAGCATGGCGAAGGGGTCGCGCCGAAGGTTTCCGACCGCGCCGACCGCGGCAGCCGTGGTTTCCGAGGCCATTGTCGAGCCCAAAAAGACCCCGTGCTCCCAGGAGAAGGCTTCCGTGACCAGCGGGGCCAGCGTACGCCGCCGGCCCCCGAAGAGCATGGCGGAGATAGGCACGCCGCGGGGGTCCTGCCACTCTTCCGCAATCTGCGGGCACTGCGCCGCGCTCACCGTGAACCGGGCATTGGGATGCGCCGCCGGCTTGCCAGAGGCGGGGTCGTAGGAGCCACCGGTCCAGTCGGTCAGGTCGGAAGGCCGCTCCCCGTCCATTCCTTCCCACCAGACGTCGCCGTCGGCGGTGAGTGCGGTGTTGGTGAAGATGGTGTTGGCCGTGAAGGTCTTCATCGCGCTCGGGTTGGTGGAATAGCTGGTTCCGGGGGCGACACCGAAGAAGCCGGCCTCGGGATTCAGGCCCCAGAGACGTCCGTCCTCACCGATCCTCAGCCAGCAAATGTCGTCGCCGAGAGTCTCCACCTTCCAGCCGGGGAGCGTTGGCACGAGCATGGCCAGATTCGTCTTGCCACAGGCGGAGGGGAACGCCCCGGTCACGTAATGGACCTCGCCCTGTGGCGAGGTGAGCTTGAGCAGCAGCATGTGCTCGGCCATCCAGCCCTCGTCCCTCGCGATCACGGACGCAATGCGAAGAGCCAGGCACTTCTTGCCCAGCAGCGCATTGCCGCCGTACCCCGATCCGAAGGACCAGATCTCCCGGGTCTCCGGAAAGTGCGAGACGTGGATGTGCTCCGGGTCGCACGGCCACGCGACGTCCTCCTGCCCATCGGCAAGAGGGCTCCCAACCGAGTGCAGCGAATGAACGAAGTCCCCCTCTTCGCCAAGCGCCTCCAGGACAGGTGTGCCCATTGTGGCCATTATCCGCATGTTGCAGACCACGTAGGCGGAGTCGGTGATCTCTACACCCACCATGGAGAACGGCGAGCTGAGCGGCCCCATCATGAAGGGGATCACGTACATGGTGCGCCCGCGCATGCTCCCGCGGTAGAGGTCCGTCATCTTCGACTTCATCTCCGCCGGATCGCTCCAGTTGTTCGTCGGGCCGGCATCCTCCTCGCGTATCGAGCAGATGAAGGTGCGGTCCTCGACCCGGGCGACATCCTTGGGATCGGAGTGAGCCCAATAGCTGTTGGGCCGCTTCGCGTCGGAAAGGCGCTTGAAGGCACCCCTCTCCACCAACTGCCCGGCCAGGCGGTCGAACTCCTCTTCCGAGCCGTCGCAGAAGTAGACTTCCGCAGGCTGACAGAGCGCGGCGGTTTCGTTAACCCAGTCGAGCAGCTTTTTGTTTTTGGTTGGGAATGTCATCGATAATCCTCTCGGGGGAAGGACGAGCCGAAGTTACAGATGTGTGAACAATAATTTACGATTGGTTACTTTCTATCGCGCTCCACTGGAAAAGAAAAATACGAGATGCCTTTTCAACACGCTCCGCTTGAAACGGGGCATTCCGAATTCGAAATCCTGGCGCGCTTCTTCGAGCGCACTGGAAGCGGTGGAAGCGACCTGATCGTCGGGCTGGGTGACGATGCCGCCGTGGTGGCGATCGGCGAGGAGCGGGTGGCCCTCTGCGCGGATGCCCTGGTGGAGCGTGTCCACTTCGACCTCGCCTACTACTCGATTGCCGACCTTGCCGCAAAAGCGATCGCGGTAAACGCCTCGGACATCGCGGCCATGGGCGCAACCCCCAAATTTTACCTTTCCACCGTCGCCTCTCAAGGGGGGCTGAACGTTGAGGACCTCTTGGTCGGAATGGCCGAAGAAGCACGCGCCCATGGCGCCCTGCTGATCGGTGGGGATCTGGCAAGCTCGGGCGAGCTGAACGTCTCGGTCACGGCCGTTGGGGTGTTCGAGGCCGGCGCCGCGGTGCTTCGCCGAGGCGGGATGGTCGCGGGCGACACGATCCTGGTCACCGGGCCGCTGGGAGGCTCCGCACGGGGGCTCCGCGGCCTCCGCCAAGGAGATCCCGACCTGCCCGAGGCGGCGAAACAGGCTCACCTGCGCCCGAGAGCACAGCTCGCAGCGGGTGCGCTGGCCGGACGTCTGGGGGCACACGCCGCCATCGATGTCTCCGATGGGCTGCTGGCCGACTTGGAGCACATGCTCGTGGCCAGCGGCGTTGGCGCCGACCTCGGCGAGATTCCGCGCTTCGAGGGGGCGACGGAGGAGGAGGCGCTCTACGGAGGCGAGGACTTCCAGCTGATCATCGCCTCCGATAAGCCGACCGAACTGGCAGCGGCCTTCCTGGCGGAGGGGCTGCCCGAGCCGATCGTCATCGGGCGGTCGAAACCTCATGCCCCCGTACGGCTGCTCCAGGGACGCCCCTACCGACCCGACGGATATACGCACCTCATTTAGGCGCCGCCGGGCACAACATCAGCCGGCAAGGGTGGCCGACGCGGTCATGCAAAGGTCGCCTTGGCAGGTGATCTCAATCTCCACGGTCGAATCACCCCGCTGCCGAGCGCTGATCTCGGATTCCTGCCCCTCGAAGATTGGCGAGCGGGCGCGGAAGTCGAACTCGCTCACTTTGGCCAAGCCCGCTCCTAGCACCGACTCCAGCGCCGCCGAGGCCAGCAGTGGCCCATGCACCACCAAACCCGGATATCCCTCGAAGGACTGGCAGTAAGCACGGTCGTAGTGAATCTTGTGCGGGTTGCCGGTTAACGCCGAGTAGGTGAAGAGCATCGGAGACATGGCCCGAAGCGTGCCCCGCCGGATAAAGCCGCCCGCCTCGGCGGCTTCGGCCTCTTCGAACGAGAGCGAGCCCGCCTCCCCGTCCAGGGCAGGCAGCTCGAACGGCCGATAGGTGGCCGGAGGTGGATCGAAGAAGACCAGCGACTGCTCCTCGACCCGGCAAAGCTCTCCCCGCTGGCTGATGCGATGCTCGAGTGTGACGAAGACCAGATCTCCCGAGCGTCCAGCCTTTGGCTCGACCTTGGTGCATATCGTGGTCTTCTCAGCAGGAACCCCCGTGGCCAGTGGAGCCAAAAGCTTCACGCTGCCTCCGGCATACATGCGGCGTCGGACGGGCACCGGCGGCACCACGCTGGCATCGCCCCGGCGAAGGTGGCCATCGGGGCCGAGATCCGCAGGCCGGTAGGGGCGAAGAAAATAGACCCAGTGCCAAAGCGCCGGAAGGTCCGCCAGCTCGCCTCCCGTGGGTTCGCGGCCGAGCACGCCGGCAAGGGCGATGGCCCTCTCCGGTGCCATCGAATCGGCCGAGTGCTCCTCCCGCCCGATGTAACCCGCGTAAGGCGCATTCTGCGCTGGATCCATGGTAAACCTCCCTGACCTGCCTAGATATTACGCCTCGGGTACTAGGCACGCCACGCCGTGCGGCTCGCGGATATCCCCCCTATGATTGGTCGGGACATTAGCTAGACAGGGAATACAGGCATTGATTAGCGCTTTCGTGCTCATCCAGACCGAGGTAGGAAGCATCTCCGAGGTGGCCCAGAACTTGAGGAACACCCCTGGAATCGACTTCGCCGACGAGGTGACCGGACCCTATGACATAGTTTGCCGGGTTCATGCAGACGACCTGGTCTCACTGGGAGATAGCGTGACTGCCGCGATACAGCGGATCGAAGGGGTGACCCGCACCCTGACCTGCCCTATCACCCGAAACATCGAACTCGCCGACCTGGACTGACCTACTTCGCGGATTGGGCGACGATGAACGCCCTTATTCCCAGGCCGGCGATGAAGAGTCCGCCAAGGCCGTACAGCAGGTACAGGCGCCCGGCCATCCTGTCCCGGTAGGCGAAGAGGAATCCCGAGGCCACCACCGCCACGAAGCCGTAAAACGGGTGGAAGGCGACCATCTGCTTGTGCTCTCCCGCCACCAGATAGATGCCAGTGGCCACTTGGACGTAGATGGCCGCCTGCGCGAAAACCGTGAACCACCACAATGACCGGGTGCGCATCTGCGGGTAGCGGATGGCGGCCAGGGACCAAACTCCGGCCATCGCATTTCCGGCGATCACCAGCCACGCCCAGGTGGCGTGAAAGCCCGCTAGCGACGCGTACAACATGCTCCGCCCAAACCTCCCACCGATAAAGTAGCCCACTCAGGACGTGGCCTGACGCCTCGATCACAAGGTCCGCGCACCCCTCGACCGCACTTGCCGGCTGATGCCCGGCCGCACCCCGGTGGCAGGTCAATTCCGGCCGATTTCCGGGCCGAGCCCGCGGCCCGGCCCGGATCGGCCGAGGCTGATGCGCGCGAAGCCGTTTCGCGCGTTGAACAGAAGCGCCTCGCCCGGACTCCCCCGGGCGAGGTCTCCGGGCGAGAGCAGCGGCCGCAGTTGGCCGGAGCGGGAGCGGGGTACGGGTGCAAGCAGGGACCGGCGGGTGCCCAACCCCGGCAGCATTACCAGCTGCTCGCCGGAGAGCATCGACAGCTCCGACAGCGTCCGGCGATCGCCGACACCGGGAAAGACAAGCGTGTTCTGAAAGAGGGTCAGCATCCCGTCCGCCAGACCGGGCCACCTCT
>JAJYPE010000055.1 GCA_021795585.1 Actinomycetes bacterium
GGGCATGGACCGGGTGGAGGTCGTTCACGGGGATACGGCGCGAGTGCCGCGCGGTATCGGCACCTACGGCTCCCGCTCCCTACAGGTTGGAGGCTCGGCCATCCATCTGGCGAGCCTGGAGGTGGCCAGGATGGCCGCAGCCGTGGCGGCCGACCACTTGGAGGCGGACCCGGCCGACATCGTCTTTGATGCCGCAGTGGACGGCGCGCACGTGGCCGGGGCTCCCGAGCCTTTTGTGACCTGGGCCCAGATCGCCGGGCTGGCGGCTTCCAGGCGAATAGACCTTGGCGCCGAGACGGACTTCAATCCCGACGGACCGACCTATCCCTTCGGTGCCCACCTGGCAGTGGTGGAGGTGGATACCGAGACCGGCGAGGTGCGCCTGGTCCGCCTAGTGGCTGTAGACGACGCGGGAACCATCCTCAACCCGCTGCTTGCCGATGGCCAGATCCACGGTGGACTCGCGCAGGGCGTCGCCCAGGCACTTTATGAGCAGGTTCGCTTCGACGAGATGGGCAATCCGCTTACTTCCAACTTCGCCGACTACCACCTGGTGTCGGCTGACGTCATGCCCTCATTCGAGGTTCACCGCACCTCCACTCCCACGCCGCGCAACCCGCTGGGCGCCAAGGGCATCGGCGAGTCGGGGACGATAGGGTCGGTCCCCGCGGTGTGGAACGCCGTGGTGGACGCGCTTTCGCATCTGGGGGTGCGCCACGTGGCGATGCCTGCCACCCCGGAGACGGTTTGGAATGCTATTCAGGCCGGACGTGAAAAATAAGTTCCCTAAATTCGGATCTAAAGGATGAAAATGTGGCTGCCGATGGTTGGAACAAGTGCAACTTCCCCCATCGGCAGCCCGCCTCTCCTCTAGGGAGGCGGGCCGTCCGTTTTCCGGGCAAGACAACTTCGTGGCCGGGCGGTAGAATCCGACCTGAAATATGATCACCGCCGATCCAAGCAAGCCCCCGGCGCGGGCGCGCTGGAACACCCCTCTTAACCTGGGGCTGCTCGCTGCCGCCTTGGTGCTGGCCCTCGGAGCCACCCTGCTCGGCTCCCAGGTCATCTCCTTCCGTCACCAGACGGTGGCGCTTCACAAGGCAGCCGCGAAGGCGAAGCCGGTCACCAAGGAGGCAGCTTCGGACCAGCTGCCCCCCAGTGGCACGGCGGTGGTCACCTTGTCAGGAAGTGGTGCGCGCACATCCAAGGTGCACCCGTTGGACTTCAGCTGGACCGGTGCGTGGAGCGCCAACTGCCGCGACGTGTCCGGCAATCAGGTGCTGCGGATAAGCCTGCATTCGTATCCGTCCGGCAGCCTGGTGGCCGACTACGCATTCACCGTGAGCGGATATCAATCGGGGTCGCTGCCGGGACATAACATTGCCCGGGGTTACTTCGAGGTCTCCTCAACCTGCGACTGGAGCCTGGCCGTGGTCGACACGGAGCTTCCCGCGCCCTAGAGACCCAAGGGTGCGACAAAGGCTTTGGCCGGCCCCCCTGGGCGCAGCCTCCCGGAACGGAAAATACCAAGGCGGAATCTCATCGGGCCGTGGGCCATTCGAGTCTCCCGGCTTGTGCCTCCAGGGGGACCGACAGGGTATTGGCGGGCGCTGGGACGCCCAGGTCCCGGTAGCTGTAATCATCGACGATGTCGTCAATGACAACCTGGCGGGCGTCCCCCTGGCGCAAATGGGTTCTGTCGCCCGGGCAGCGCCCATGCAATGAGGTAGGGATCGGCGGTCGCGTTTGTGGCGCCGCAGCGACGAATCCGGGCTGCATGTGACAATTCTGACGGAGAAGCGTCCAAAGAGCCCAAGCCATGGCCTCACTTTGGGTAACGGCCGCGGGCTGCGTGTCAGAAGCGGGCCGGCGCCAGGACCCCAAGTTGCACGGCCGGGGAAACGTGATCCATACGATGTTCGAGGGAATTGCGGGTTACTGAACACCAGCTGCCCGGCGATTTGCACTGGTGTCTCCGGGAGCGTTCCGGCAACGCTATGCTCTCCTTGACTACGGGCGGCCGCGGGCAGCGAACCCTAGCGAGGTCGGCCGGAGGGGCCGCCAGGAGCAGCCATGTTGAAGTGTGGCCCTTTGTGCCCCCCTTGGGCACCCCAGTCGCAGTTTCCGCAGAGAGTAGCTCCAGGCGCCTACAGCCGGGAAAGGGACGTCCAACTTTGTCGATGATCGAGCGGTCTCGCCTCAGAACCACTGCGTCTCGGATCATCGCGGGTGAAACCAGTGGCGCACACAGGCTTCTGCGGGTCGCCTGGATCATGAGTGGACTGCTGAGCTTCGCGGTCTTGGGTTCACACCTTGTCACGATGTTCCACCAGTTCGAAGAGACGAGCGATTTCGCAGCGTTCTACCAGGCGACATATCTGATAGGACACGGCCACCTCAGTCCCTACAGCACGGTCTTCCGGTACAATTATCCGCACTTCGGATTCCCCTTTATCGACAGCCACTTCGAACTTCTCGCGTGGCTGCTCGCACCAATCCTCATAGTCTTTCCGTCCGGCTTAGCGCTTCTTGTACTTGCGGCTCTGGCGGTTGCCATTGCCCAGGTCCTGACGGCATCTTGGATGACGGACATCATCTTTCCCAAGCTACGAGGACGTGGCAGGATCATTGCTTTTGCCATCGCCGTCGAAATGCTTGTATTCGCCAATCCTTGGTTCGGATGGGGAGTCTTCTTCGACTTCCATATGGAGTCTCTTACAGTCCCGTTCTTTGTGGGGACCGGATATGCCGTGTATCGGGGACGCAAGGTCCTTGCCCTTGTCCTGGCCGTATTTGTGGCTTTGAGCGGGGACGTCCAGTCCACCTACCTGATCGGCTTGGCGATCGCCCTCGCAATCACAATCCCCAGCGCTCGCCGCATCTCGGCTGCCATAGCCGCCCTCGGACTGGCGTACTTCTTGGTTGCACAGATCGGGCACTTCAACCATGCAAGCAACCTCATCGGTCGCTATGGATACCTGGCTCCAGGGCCTGCGACTTCGACTATCGGACTAGTCGGCTCCATTGCCCTCCATCCCTCAACCCTTTTGCACACCTTGCTTTCCAGGGCCAGCACCGCAGCTAAATACTTGTTGCCCGGACTTCCCGGACTCGCGTCGCCGCTCGGATTGATCATCGCGATCTGGATTCTCGTGCCCGCCTCCATCGCGACTCAGCAGGGAGCCTTTCTCGCGAGCTTCGCGTCGTTCCAGACTGTGAACATGCAGCCATACTTGGCTGTGGGTGTGGCGATGCTGTATGCGCGTTTCGCGGGCATGTCGAATCGCTTGAGGCGGTATATCTTGGAAGTGACGCTCGGCGTTGTCGTCACGTTTGGGGCAGTCGCGGGACTGGCGCAACTGAAACGTTCCTACACGTTCAACGCCACGGTCGACGCCGCCACGGCGGCGCAGCTAGCCAAGGTACTTCGGGCAATTCCGGCCAATGCCGAGGTCATAGCAGCCCAAGGCGTTGGCGGCCGCTTCGCTGCACGGCCTTACTACTACCCGATCTACGGCAGCGATGCCCTGGGGCGCACCTTTCCGATTGAGGCGCACTCAGTGTACCTTGTGGTCACTGCAACTCAAGGGATCGAGGGGCTCACGCCAAAAGGAGCTGAGGCTCTTCAGGCGGCCTTGATGCTCAATCCTTCCTTTGCAAAGCGGACGACGGTGCTTATCGCGACTCCAAACCTGGACGTCTACCGTTACGACGCGCCCAAGACCGGCGTAAATGTTACTTTCTGAGGCGGCCGGACTTGTGCCGGGCACTGTTTCTGGCCGTAAGTAGCGACTTCCACCAGGTCCTGGAAGGTAGTCCTGCCGCTAGGTCCTCCCACACTGAAACGGAGCATCCCGCACCTTAGGTGTTTTCACACTCCCATAGAGCCTCGTGCGAGCCCCCATGAGCGCCGGGTCTCGTCCGCAAGGCGGAAAAAAACCAAGGCCCCGATGTCATCGGGCTGTCCGCAGCCATTGCGGGCCCACTGGTCGTGGGACCCATGGCCCACAGGGAGGCAACAGCGCATTGGTGGCTGCTTTGGCGCCAGGTTCCCCCGGGTGCGAGCTGGCGTGCGCCGCGCGCGCCCGAGGCGCACACTCACCTCTAGAAGCGCCTGTGCCTTGGCCTTATGACTGCCAAAACCAGCCAGACGAGGAAGCCCACGGCAAGGGCCTGCATGAAGAACCCGAGGATCGGAAACATCATGAACTTGAACCCGAAGGCGGCAATCCCGAAGACTGATTTGGCGATAAGCCAGGCCATGAGCCCCAACAGGATGTTCCGGCCCACGTGACGCGGCCTCCTCGGGGGGCTGGCCGGCCGCCCGGCAAGAGCCGGGTGGGTGGAAGCGCTGCGGCGGTGGCGGGCGACGATATCCTTGATCACCTGTCTGCCGCCGGGTATGTCCTGCACCAGGGGGAGAAGGTCGGCGTAGGTCTTCGACGCGTTGAGCTTATCCAGCCGCTCGGAGAGCTCGGTGGGGTCGATATAGCCATGCTGGAGGGAGCCGGAAAGAAACGACGTCACGCTCTCGCGATCGGAGTCGCCGGCCCGCAGATACAGTTCATCTGCCATGCCACCAACATATCACCGCGGCCGCGGAAGCGCACTAGTGGGATGCTCCTCAGATAAGGAACCGCTCCATGTAGAAGCGCCGTTTGGCCTGCCACTCCTCCCGGGTGACGGCAAAGATGCTGTGGTCCTCCCAGACGCCGTTGATCTCGATGTATCGCTCCGCCACGCCCTCTTTCCTCAGGTCGAGCTTGGCCACCACCCTCAGGCTGGCCGAATTGCGCGGCACGATGCTGATCTGGATCCGATGCAGTCGCAACTCCTCGAATGCGAAGCGGAAAAGGGCGGCGCACGCTTCGGGGATGAGCCCCTTGCCCGCTTCGGCCATGTCCACCCAGTAGCCGATGGTCGCGCTCTGGACCGGCCCACGCTGGATGCCGGAGAGGTTGGCCTCGCCGACGAAGCGGCTTCCCAGGAAAACACCGAAGGAGTGGGCGGTGCCCATGCGGGCTTCCTGCTCTCGCGAGATGCAGCGCGAGATGAAGAGGTGGCGGCCGTTGGGGTCCCCGTAGCCCTCGGGGGGCAGCGGCTCCCAGCGTGTCAGCCAAGCTCCGCAGCGGGTTCGGACCTCGTTCCAGGACTCGAAATCCGACTCGCGCAAAGGGCGCAGCGTCACGCGCTTTGCCCGCAAATTCAACGTCATCGACCTTCAAGATAATGGCGCCCCGACCCCTATCGCCGCGCATTGGCGTCAACCACGCAAGCGGGGAACGCCCAGGAAGATCTGCTATTGAATCCGGAGGCTGGACTTATTTGCTAGCTTTAGCGTCGTTGTCTTCGAAGCCAGCAATAGGGGGCCGTATGCAAGTGACAATGACGGTTAATGGCCAGACCGTCTCCCGAGACGTCGAGCCGCGAACTCTTTTAGTCCACTTCCTGCGCGACCATGTGGGCCTGACCGGAACCAACGTGGGTTGCGACACTTCTTCGTGCGGCGCGTGCACGGTGCACGTAAACGGCGAGTCGGTGAAGAGTTGCACCATGTTGGCGGTCCAGGCCGACGGGCAGGAGGTAACCACCATCGAGGGACTCGCCAGTGCCGAGGGCGAGCTGCATCCCATGCAGAAGGCGTTCCAGGAGAACCATGGCCTGCAGTGCGGCTTTTGCACTCCGGGCATGGTGATGGCCGCCACCTCGTTCCTCAAGGAAAACCCACACCCGACCGAGGCCGAGGTTCGCCTGGGACTGGAAGGGAACCTCTGCCGGTGCACCGGATACCACAACATCGTCAAGTCGGTACTGGCCGCAGCGGCATCCGCGGGGGAGTGATGAGAGATGACGACAACTGAGACGACCAGCGGGAGCAAGGTCCTTGGCCAGCGCGTGCTGCGCCGGGAGGACCCGGAGCTGCTAACCGGAGAGGCGAAATTCTCCGACGACCTGGCCATTCCCGGTGCGCTGCACATGGCGGTGCTCCGCTCGACGGTGGCCCACGGCCGCATCACCTCGATTGATACCTCCGCGGCAAGGTCGCGCCCGGGTGTGGTGGCGGTCTACACCTACCAAGACCTCAAGGACGACTGGGCCGGTCCGATGCCGTGCGCCTGGCCGGTGACCGCCGATATGAAGAATCCGGCGCACTTCCCGTTGGCCAACGGCAACGTGAACTACGTCGGCGACGGCGTTGCGGTGGTCGTGGCCGAATCCAAGACCGCCGCCGTGGACGCGCTCGAGGCTATCGAGGTCGACTACGAGGAGCTCGACCCGGTGCTGGACCTGGAGGAATCGATAAGCGATTCCAACGTGATCCACTCCGAGATCGGCACCAACCTCAGCTACACCTGGGAGCTGATCCCCAACAAGGATGCCGTGGACGAGGCCTTCGCCAAGGCCGCGCACACCGTTTCCGAGCGATACATCCAGCAGCGCCTGGTCCCTTCGGCGATGGAGCCGCGCTCGGTGGTGGTTGTGCCGGCACCGTTCGGTGGCGACTACACCGTCTACTCCGCCACCCAGGTGCCCCATATCCTGAAGGTGATGCTCGCCCTCACGGTGGGCATCTCCGAGACCAAGCTGCGCGTGGTCGCGCCTTCGGTGGGAGGAGGCTTCGGCTCGAAGCTGAACGTCTACGCCGAGGAGGTCCTGGCTCTCGCCTTGGCGCGCAAGCTGCGCCGGCCGGTGCGCTGGACCGAGGAGCGCTCCGAGAACGCAGTGGCGACGATCCACGGCCGTGGCCAGATCCAGAACATCGAGCTTGCGGCGGACGCCGATGGCAAGGTAACTGCGGTCCGGGTCAACCTGGTGGCCGACATGGGCGCGTACCTGCAGCTGGTGACCCCCGGGATCCCGCTGCTCGGCGCTTTCCTCTACCACGGGGTCTATGACATTCCCAACTACTCGTTCACCTGCCGCTCGGTCTTCACCAACAAGACGCCCACCGACGCCTACCGTGGCGCCGGGCGCCCCGAGGCCACTTACGCCATCGAGCGCGCCATGGACGCGCTGGCGCGCAAGCTGGGTGTGAGCGCTGTGGAGATCCGCAAGCGCAACTTCATCCCGGCCGAGTCGTTCCCCTACAGCTCCTCAGCGGGCCTGGTCTTCGACTCGGGTGACTACCTGACCAACTTCAACAAGGCGTTGGACATGGTGGGCATGGACGAGCTCTTGGCGGAGAAGAAGCTGCGCATCGACGCCGGCTCGCGGAAGCTGCTCGGAATCGGCATCTCGTTCTTCGTGGAGATGTGCGGCCTGGCACCCTCGCGCGTTCTGGCCTCGCTCAACTACGGAGCAGGCGGCTGGGAGGCGGCAACGGTCAGGATACTGCCCACCTCCAAGATCCAGGTGGTCACAGGCACCGCTCCACATGGCCAGGGGCATGAGACCGCCTGGTCGATGATCGTGGCCGAGAAGCTGGGTGTGCCCATGGCCGATATCGAGGTACTGCACTCCGACACTGCGATCGCCCCATACGGCATGGACACTTACGGGTCACGCTCGCTCGCCGTGGGTGGCACGGCCATTCACATCGCCACGGAGCGGGTGCTCGACAAGGCCAAGGCGATAGCCGCGCACCAGCTGGAGGTGGCCGAGGAGGACCTCGACTACGCCGAGGGCATCTTCACCGTGAAGGGCTCCCCGGACCGCGCCTTCCCACTGGCGGCGGCCGCCTTCGAGGCCTTCACCGCGCACAACCTTCCCGATGGCATGGAGCCCAACCTGGAGGCCTCGGTGACCTGGGATCCGCCCAATTTCACCTTCCCTTACGGCAGCCATATCGCCGTGGTGGAGGTGGACACCGAGACCGGCAAGGTGGACCTGGTCCGCTACCAGGCCGTGGACGATTGCGGCAACCGGGTGAACCCCCTCATCATCGAGGGCCAGGTTCACGGGGGAATTGCCCAGGGAGTCGCTCAGGCCCTCTTCGAGGAGGCGGCATACGATAGCGCGGGCAACCTGTTGAGCGCCACGCTGGCCGATTACCTTGTCCCCTCCGCGGCGGAGCTTCCCTCCTTCGAGCTGGGTGAAACCGTGACCCCGAGCCCGACAAACCCCCTCGGGGTCAAGGGCATCGGCGAGGCGGGCACCATCGCCTCCACACCGGCGGTTATGAACGCCGTCGTGGACGCCCTAAGCCACCTCGGTGTCGAGAACATCGAGATGCCCGCAAGCCCCGAACGCGTGTGGCGGGCCATCGACGGCGCGACGCGCCGTTGAGAGTTGCACAGGATTAGACGAAGGGATTTTTCCAGATGTTCCCATCCACATTCGATTACGTGCGCGCCGGCAGTGTCGCCGAGGCGATCTCGATCCTGGACGGCTCAGAGGATGCCAAGCTGATCGCAGGGGGGCACTCGCTGCTGCCCCTGATGAAGCTCCGCCTGGCTGCCCCGTCCACCCTGGTGGACATCGGCCGGCTTTCCGAGCTCTCCTTTATCGAGGACCGCGGCGACCATGTGGCGATAGGCGCGCTGACGCGCCACCGCGACCTGGAGACTTCGGCGGTGCTGAAGAATTCGGTGCCGATCCTCTCCCATGTTGCAGGGGAGGTGGGGGACCCGGCGGTACGCCATCGGGGCACCATCGGGGGCTCCATCGCCCATGGTGACGGAGCTTCGGACCTGCCAGCCGCGGTGCTGGCGCTGGACGCCACCATGGTGGTGCGCAGTGCCGCCGGCGAGCGGACCGTCCCGGCCACGAGCTTCTTCAAGGGATTCCTCGAGACCGACCTCGCCCAGGGCGAGGTGCTCACCGAGATCCGCGTTCCCAAGACCTCCGGGGGGTGGTCGTACAAGAAGTTCAACCGCCGCGCCCAGGACTGGGCGATCGTGGGCGTCGCTGTGGTGCGCAACGGGTCAACTAGAATATCCCTGGTAAACATGGGATCGACGCCGCTGCGCGCGTCAGCCAGCGAGAACGCCATCAACCAGGGAGCCTCGATCGAGGAGGCCGCTCACCTCGCTTCAGAGGGGATCGATCCGCCTTCCGACCTGAACGCCTCGGCCGAATACCGCCGTCACCTGGCCAGCGTTCTCGTGCGCCGCGCGCTGCAGGAGGCGTCCGCTTAGGTCTGGAGTGGCATTGGCCCAAAGTGGCAAATTGACCGAGGAACGCTCCGGGGAGCTGCCCTCGGTCTGTGCCCAACTCGGAATAGGCAGCCCGGCCGAGTTGGCCGGGCGGCTGGCCGAGTCCGACTACATAGCTTCGGAGTCCTTGGCGACCTCGATCTTCCTGGCCCTCGCCCTGCGCCGTCCGCTTTTGCTGGAGGGCGAGGCCGGAGTGGGCAAGACCGAAGTGGGCAAGACCCTGGCGCGCCTGCTCGGCTCGCCACTTATCCGGCTGCAGTGCTACGAGGGGATCGACGCCTCGCAGGCTCTATACGAGTGGAACTACTCCGGTCAGCTCCTGCACCTGCGTACGGTGGAGTTGGTCCGCCAATCGCATGGCGAGCAGCTCGAGGCCAGCATCGAGGACGAGCTCTACTCCGACCGCTTCCTGATCCGCAGGCCCCTACTGCGCGCGCTCGACCCTGAGGGCTCGGGTGACACCCTTCCAACCTCGGACGGACGGCCGTTGCCGGCGGTGCTGCTGATAGACGAACTCGACCGTGCCGATGACGAGTTCGAGGCCTTTCTGCTGGAGGCCCTTTCCGACTACGCGGCCACCGTTCCCGAGTTGGGCACCATCGTGTCGAAGGTGCCGCCGGTGGTGATCATCACCTCCAATCGCACCCGCGACCTGCACGACGCCCTGAAGCGCCGCTGCCTCTACCACTGGGTTGACCACCCGGACTTCGCAACCGAGGTCCGAATCATCATGACCCGCGTCCCCGCCGCCACCGAGCTACTGGCCAAGGAGGTCGCGGTCCTCTCGGAGCAGCTTCGTGCCATGGGGCTCTTCAAGCCCCCCGGTGTTGCCGAGTCAATCGACTGGGTCCGCTCGCTCCAGGCTTTGGGAGCCGCCGAGATGACCGAGGAGCTCTTCAGCCAGAGTCTCGCCTCGGTCGTCAAGTACAAAGAGGACGCCGAGAAGGCCAAGAGCCAGGATGTCTCCGAACTCATACGCCTGGCGGTGTCCAGGGCCCGCTGAGGCGCAAGGAGGTCTGCAATGGCCGACACCTACGAGATGGCAGCCGCTTTCGGCCGCTACCTGCGCGCCTTCGGTGCGGAGGCGGACCCGGACTCGCTGTCGAGCTTCGTGCGATCGCTGGAGCTGGTCGGCATGGGATCGCGCTCCCTGGTCCACGACACCGCCAGCGCCACTCTTATCAAGCGCAACGAGGACTCACCACGTTTCGAGCGCGCCTTTGCCGCCTATTTCGAGGGCAATTGGCCCCAGGCCAAGGGTGACGAGGAGCAGCCAAGCGCCAAGGAGACGCTCTACATCGACGTGGGCGACGAAGGCGGCAACGACAACGACGCAGCCCCGAGCGATCCGGACGAGGG
>JAJYPE010000056.1 GCA_021795585.1 Actinomycetes bacterium
GTGGGTGGCCTACGCACCCCTCTCGAGCTATACCAACTCGCCTGGCCCGGGGCCGGACCTGTGGATTGTGGCCATCGCCCTGACGGGCTTTTCGGGAATCTTCACCGCCGTCAACCTGGTCACGACCACCTTCTATCTGCGCGCCCCGGGGATGACGATGTTCCGGATGCCCATCTTCACCTGGAACATGATGGTCACCGGAATCCTGATCCTGATCGCCTTCCCGATCTTGACGGCAGCCATGGTCATGCTTTACGCCGACAGGCACCTGGGCACTCACTTCTTCACGGTCGCGGGAGGCGGCTCGCCTGTCATGTGGCAGAACCTCTTCTGGTTCTTTGGCCACCCGGAGGTCTACATTCTGGCCCTTCCGTATTTCGGAATTGCCTCGGAGGTCTTCCCCGTATTCTCCAAGAAGCCGATCTTCGGCTATAAGGGATTGGTCTTCGCGACGCTGGCCATTGCCGGCCTCTCAACCGGTGTGTGGGCACACCACATGTACACCACCGGGACTGTGCTCCTTCCCTTCTTCGCGGCACTTTCGCTGCTGATCGCGGTTCCCACGGGAATCAAGGTATTCACTTGGATTGGCACCCTTTGGGGCGGGAACCTGCAGTTCAAGACGCCCCTGCTTTTTGCCCTCGGCTTCCTGGTCACCTTTACCATGGGCGGCATTTCCGGCGTCATGCTCGCCTCGCCGCCATTCGACTTCGCCGTGCACGACACTTACTTCGTGGTTGCCCACTTCCACCAGGTGCTGGCGGGCACGGCGGTGTTTGCCGGCTTTGCGGGCTTCTACTACTGGTATCCCAAGCTGACCGGGCGCATGATGCGTGAAGGCTTGGGCAAGCTGCAGTTCTGGATCGCCTTCTTTGCTTTCAACATGACGTTTATCCCCCAGTATCTGGCCGGACTTCGCGGCATGCCGCGGCGCATTCCGGTGTACCTGGTGACCGACCATGTGACCTTCCTCAACCAGGTCTCCTCGGTCGGTGCCTTCCTCACCGGGTTCTCCTTCCTGATCTGGCTGCTCAATCTGTGGATCAGCTGGCGCAAGCCCATCCCCGCCGGCGACAATCCGTGGGACGGCCACACCTTGGAGTGGGCCACCACGTCCCCGCCACCACATCACAACTTCACCTCGCTGCCCCCAATTCGCTCGCAGCGCCCGGTCTGGGACCAGAATCATCCTGAGTACGCGGATTACAACACCGAGGACGACGGGACGCCGAAGGAGGAGGTGCGAGCCAAATGAAGGTCGAATACCGTATCTATCTTGGGATAGGCAGCTTCGTCCTCCTTGTCACGGTGGTCTACTTCTTCTGGGCCAAGGAGTACGGCGGCGCAATGATGCTGTTCGGCACCGCCGGACTTGGCCTTCTGCCGGCGCTCTACCTCGGCTGGTGGAAACGGCGCATGGAGCCACGTCCTGAGGACGTAGAGGAAGCCACCGTGGCCGAGAGCCAGGGGGTGGTTGGCGCCTTCCCCGACCACACGATCTTCCCCTTCGTGCTCGGTATCGGAGCTTTCCTCACCGGGCTTTCCTTGGTTTTCGGAGCCTGGACCGCGGTCATCGGCCTCTCACTCATCGTCTTCGCGGCGACTTCGGCGACGCTCGAGTCCCGCCGTGGCGGCGCGATCTGAGCGACAACGGCCCCGCCAGTGGCCCGAATTTGATATTGTCTCGTCCCACCTTGGGCCCCCCTTTTGCAGGGCCTGGCCCAAGGTCATTCTCAGCTTGGTTCTGTAAGATCAAGACGTGTCCTTTATAACCAATACGCTGCTTTCCCTTCACGGGGGTGTCGCGTTGCTGGCTATCTTCATCTTCCCTGCGCTGGAGTCCTCGGTCTTTCTCGGCTTCATCTTTCCCGGTGAGACGGCGGTCATCCTCGGAGGGGTGCTTGCCTACGAGCACCGAATTCCGCTGGCGGCCGCAATGGCGGTGGCGATGGCCGGCGCCATTATCGGCGACAGCGTCGGTTACTGGGTTGGACGCGAATTCGGCGCGCGCATTCTTGACTCCCGAAGCGGTCGTCTCATCAAGAAAGAGCACGTCCGCACGGCCGAGGACTTCATCGCCAAGCGCGGTGGAGTCGGCGTCTTCTTGGGCCGCTTCGCCGCGGCTCTGCGTGCGATAGTTCCCGGATTGGCGGGCATGTCGCACATGCGATACAGGACCTTCGTGATCTTCAACGTCCTGGGAGGAGTGGCCTGGGCGGTCGCCTTCACCGTGGCCGGCTATCTGGCCGGGGCGAGCTTCCGTACCGTCGAGTCGGTTTCCGGCAAGGCGGGATACGCATTGGCGGCACTGCTGGCGCTGATTGTTGTCGGAGTGATCCTGGTGAGGCGGAGGAAGTCGGCCCGAAACCAGCCCGCGCTTGCGATCGACATGCCAGCCGACACCACCATGGAGGCGAACCGGGCCGAGGAGCCCTAGGCGGCAGCTCTGCGCTTCAGCCGCTCGGTGAGGAAGGGGAGCGTATAGGCAATGAAGGCACGCGCGTGGCTCGTGGCCCGCCCGGCGCCTCGCAGGCCAGACGCCAGCCTTGCCAAGAGGCTCCAGTCGCGCCCCAGCGCTGCGGCGACCATGAAGCGCTGCAGGTGCCAGGCTCCAATGGTGTCGACAAACCCCTTTTCGAAGTAGAGCTGCTCCCGTTCTCTGGCAACGATGTCCTGGGCCCGCGCAGATAAGGTGCGCACGTCCTTCGAGACCCCGTCGGGATTGTCCCGGTAAAAGACCATGGGGGACTTCACCAGCACGGCGGGTCCCAACTTGGCCACCCTGAGCCACATGTCCCAGTCCTCGGCGGTGTCCATGCGGGGGTCGAAGCCCCCCGCTTTATCGACGGCACTGCGCAGCGCCAGCACGCTCGAGGTCTGGAAGCGGTTGAGGATGGCGATGTGGGATGCATACAGGCGCTGGATCTTGGGGTCCTGATCCACCGCAAGGGCAGCGGGATCGCGCGACCAGTCCGAGGCGATCATTATCGCATCCGGATTGGCCACCATCGCCACCAGCTGGACTGCAAGCTTGTGCGGGTGCCAAGCGTCGTCGCCATCCAGGAAGGCAACCCATTCTCCGTCGGCGGCCCCCAGCCCTCGATTGCGGGCTGCTGAGGGCCCCCCATTATGGCCGGTGATCAATGTGACCCGGTCTTGGAAGGGCGAAATGGCTGTGAGGGAGCCGTCGGTGGAGCCATCGTCCACGACGATGACCTGCTTGGGTAGGTGGCTTTGGCCCAAGACGCTGTCGATGGCCTCGGCGATCGTCGCCTGATTGTTGTAGCAGGTGACGATGACGCTGATTGAGGGAGCGCTCATGTTGGGGATATCACCCATGCTCAGCCGTTGACCGCCACTGAGCTCGGGAAGTGGCGAGCAGCGGCCTGAGCGACGGCCTCCCGGTCGTCGAGGTGAACGAGCTGTTTGCCGACGCGGATCGAGGTCTCGTGTCCGCGTCCGACGATCACCACGGCGTCGTCAGGTCCCGCCTTGCCAATGGCGAAGCAGATGGCCTCCTGGCGGTCGGGTTCGATATGGACGTGGCGGCCGGGCATGTCGAGCGTGCCCAGCATCAGCTGGGCGATGATGTCGTGGGGATCTTCGTCGCCAGGGTTATCCGTTGTAAGTACCGCGAGGTCCGCACTGGCCAGGGCCCTACCCAACGTCGGGCGCTTAAGGCGGTCCCTTCCACCCCTGGCTCCGCCCACCACGGTGACCCGGCCTCCCTTGCCCAGCAAGGATCGCACTGTCGCGATCAGGCTGGAGATCGCGTCGGGGGTGTGGGCGTAGTCCACCACGACCATGGATGGCTGCCCAGCCTCCACTAGCTGAAAGCGCCCCGCAACTGATTCACACCGTGCAATGCCCCGGCGAGCGGCCTCCGGTTCGGCCCCCAGCTCCAATGCTGCGACGTAGGCGGCAGCGGCATTCATCGCATTTGCGGGTCCCACAATCCGCGTCGACATGGGAATGGCGACACCATCGTGGCGCAGGTTGAACCAGGTGCCATCGTGCGTTACGCGCACGTTCTCGATGACGTAATCGGCGTTGGGGTTGGTTCCGTAGGTAACGTGGTTCACCGACATCTGGCTGGCCAGCCTGCAGCCCCACTCGTCATCCACCGAGACGATGGCGAAGTCGCAGCGGGAGGATTCGAACAGCTGGGCCTTGGCGTAGAAGTACTGCTCGATGGTGCCGTGGTAGTCGAGATGCTCCGGGGAAAGATTCGTAAAGATCCCCACCCTGAAGTGAGCGGAATCGACGCGCCGCTGGTCCAGACCGTGCGAGGAGACCTCCATGCTGACGGTCTCGACGCCCGCGTCGGCCATTTCTGCAAGCATGGACTGCAGGTCAGGTGCTTCCGGGGTGGTGAAGGTGGAAGGGGCGCGTTTATTGGCGGAGCGGAATTCGATGGTCCCGATGATCCCGGTCCGCACTCCGACCTCGGTCAGCGCTGCATCGAGAAGGAAGGACGTGGTGGTCTTGCCGTTGGTGCCGGTGATGCCGACCAGATTCAGCCGGCGCGAGGGGTAGCCGAACACCATGCTCGATGCCAGGCCGAGCGATTGGCGCACCGACGGGACGACCAGCCGAGGGACATTTCGCGGCACCAGCGGGCTGTCGGCATACTTGGCGGCGATCATTACCGCTGCCGCGCCATGCTCCACTGCATCTGTAGCGAACTGTATGCCGTTCTGGAGCGTGCCGCGGACTGCGGCGAAGAGAAAGTCAGGCCTGACCAGACGGGAGTCGTGCGTGATTCCGACGATCTCGGTGTCAGGACCTATCAACCTAGCGTCCGGTAGCCGTTCGGCGATTTCGGAGAGCTTCAGTGGCACGCTGGGGCATCCTCGCGGTGTCGATCAGGTCAAAGCTACACCTTAGAAGGCGCAAATGAGAATCGGGGAAGGCGTGGCTCTTCTCAGCAATCCCCAAGATTTGCGTCAGCGCCAGCCGATCGAGCCGGCTTTTGCTCTGGCTTGTTGGCCAGGACGAATACGTGCTGCATTGAGTACCAGGGCTTGGCAACGGTCCTGCCGTCAGGCCCCTCCTCGTCCGCCCCATGCTCCTCGAATTCAGCCACCAGAGACGCGCGCACCCCGAAGACGGCGTCGGTGGCGAGGTAGCGGTCGCCGGATACGAAGATGTGCGTGACCAAGGGGGAGTGCCCCTCGGCGGTGATGAGGAAGTGCAGGTGCGCGGGCCTCATTTCGCTACGCCCGGCTGCTGCAAGGAGCTTGCCCACCGGCCCATCCACGGGAATCGGGTAGGCGGATGGGAGGATGCCCCAGAAGCGCACGCCTCCTTGGGAGCTGGTGAAGAAGTGCGCACGATTCGCCATCTCTTCGCCGCTGCGCTGAACGTCGTACAAGCCGTCGTCGCCTGCCCCCCAAACCTCCACCCGCGCTCCGGGGATTGGTTCGCCGGACTCCGAGCGCACCTCCACCTCCACCCAGCACGGCGAACCGGGCGCTCCCCGCGCGATATCTTCGCCGTTATCCGCGAGAGGGGAGTCCTCCGCGAAGAAGGGCCCGAGCACGGTCGACTCAGTGGTGGCGGGATCGGAGGGAGCGTTCACGTTAACGGTCTGCATCGAAGCACCCAGAACATCGGAGAGAAGGATGAACTCCTGCCGGCGGTCGTCGGTGATGCGTCCGGCCTCGGCGAGGAAGTCGATGCCCGCACGCCACTCCTGGGGCGTGAGCCGAACCTCCCGGATGAAGGCATGGAGGTGGGTTACCAGCGACGAAAGGATCTCCTTGAGGCGGGGATCGGCCGATGCGAAGGCGCGGACCACCTCCGCGGTCAGAGCTTCTTCCCGTGCTGGGTTGATGCCACCTTCACTGGTCATGCTCCCGCCACCTCTGCTTTCTTCCGGTACGACCCTCGAAGACGAACTCTGGGCACCCGTGGTTAAGCGTTTGTTCCGCAGCCCCGGAATTTCGATAGGGGGAAACGCCGCCGCGTTGTGGCAGCGGAGCTGGCTGTATCCCGCATTTAGCCCTTGTCGCCTCGGTCCTTCCCCTCAATTTGGCGGGAGACATATGGCTCGACCTCCACGAATGGGCATGCAATGCGGGCCGGCCATCTCGCGACCAGTTTCGCAAGCAGCGCCGCTTGATGTTTCGAGTAGATCGGCATTGGCGACTTCGCGCCGCCGTGATACACCGCGGCAAGTGTTGCAATAGGCGTCAACGGGTGCCAGGGCCCTGACGGCGGGCGGACCGCAACCGGTGAGGGTATCAACGGATCCCGATCCCCGGATTCCCACGCCAGCGCCCCCCGAAAACCTCGTCGACCTAGCTTATCGGCGGTGGTTGCGAACCTAATGAGAGGCGACGAGGATTCTCTACGGCCTGCCCCAGCGCTCCACTTGGACAGCCGTCTCCGAATCCGCCTCGATCAGAGTCGAGGTGAGCGGGGGAAGCGGAGCACGTTCCCTTGGTTGCAAGGAGCCGCTTCTCGAGCCTTCCACTTCGAAGCGCAGGGATCCGGCCAGCACAACGAGAACGTCCCACCGGTCGGCGGGAGCCCGCCATGCTGCGAAGAGCTTCGGACTCTCCACCTCTTCAGGGAAGGGGCCGAGGATATCGAGACGCACAAGCCCATCCGGCATCTCACCCGCATCGCAGGCGGCGCACTCGACATGTGTCCCGACTCTTGCCGCCCGCTGTGTCTCGTCCAGTACCCATGGCCTGTTTTCCAGCAAGGGCCGGTGGCGCATGTGTTGGGAGTGCAGGCAGTCGAAGTCGGCCACCCAGTCTCCGTATTCGTCCTGATGGAAGGAGGCGATCGATCTCTTCAAATGTGCTCCGTCCAGCGCCGTCGTCCCCCCCCCAGGAGAGCCCACTCTCGAGCCGGGAAGAACGTGCCTCATGCGGGAGGTTAGCGCGTTTGCTGCCAGAGAAGCCGTCCGCCCGGCAACGCGCGTCGTGCCTGCGGCAAGCCGTCGGCGATTAATGAGGTCACGGCTCAGCGGGCAGTGGGGGACGGCAAAAGTCCCCCAATGTGTGGCATGGATACTTATCTTTCGAGACTGTAATTCGAAACTACGTCTTAAAAATTCACATAAGTGCAGTCCTGTCATGTTTCAGCGTGAAATAATGTGGGCTGCTTCAGCCGGGCTGCTTGAGCCGGGCTGGGGCAGTTGGGTTGCAGCCGGATAGCAGAACGATGGGGCCCTACCCAGGCTTGGCATGGGTGCCTCTTTGGTCTCGCTCCGCAACCGGTGGCATTGCGTGGAGTGGGGGCCCCGATGGCGCTTTTCCCTGTTCGCACCGCGCGTTCGCGCTTGGCAAGGACCGGAGCCGCGGCGAAACTGTTCACAACGGCCTTTGCCGTGCTGGCAACCGTTGCCGCGATGGTCGCCGTCGCCCCTCCTCCCGCCTCGGGGCAAACGCCAACGGTGCTGACCTGGACGGGGGCTGCTGCGACCAGTAGTCCCAACTGGTCCGACAGCTCGAACTGGTCTGGTGGGGACCCCGCGACCACCACTCCGCCGTATTCGCTCGACTTCCCACTCCTGACCAGCTCCACCTGCACCGCGAACCCTCCCACCACCACTTGCTACAACTCCAGCAACGACGTGTTCGGTGCCTCCGCTACGGGTATCACTGTCGATGGCGGCAACTACAACTTCAATGGCACTGATACGGTCGGTGTCGGCTCCGGAGGAATCACAGTTGCCGGCGGCGCCAGCGCCTCCTTCTCCGCTGCTCCCCAGGTGGCTGCGTCGCCGGAGACCTGGAACATTGGCAGTTCCGCAGGCTCCTCCGCCGCGCTTTACCTGCCGGGGATTGGCTCGACCACTACATCACTGCCTACCTTGAATGTGGCGCTTGCCGACAACGGGGCCCTGACGCTGGCCGGAGCTGCGCAGCTTGGCCCGGTGAACATCTCGGGCAGTTCATCCACGGGTGCCAACGGCACCGCGGCGCTGACGCAAGGGGCGGCCCTCAACTCCACTTCCCTTTCCCCCATATCGGTGAGCAATGCGGTACTGTCGGGGTCGAATCCCGCTCCGTTGTCCGGGTCGGGCGCGGCATCGACTGGGCCGATCGACCTTGGGAGCGGCGGCGTACTGAGCCTCGGGGCAAGTCCGAATGCGTCCTCCGGAGAGCCCGGCATAAATGCCACGTCCTTCGCCGCGTCGACCGGCTCGTCGTTGGCTTTCAACGCATGGGGCACCGGAACGACCGCTAACAACGACTATCCCCAGCTCCAGGTGGCCGGTACGGCTACCCTGGCCGGGAGCCTCAACCTGGCGTTTGTCGGCCCTACCTGCCCCGTCACGGGGAACCTTTACACGCTGATACAGGCCACCACCTCTGTCACGGGTACGTTCTCCAACGCGCCCCAGGGCACCTACCTGCCAATGCAAACGAGCTCCGGTGGGTGTTCGCCCACGAGTGGCCTTTACGCAGAGATCTCCTACAGCTCCACGACAGTCACCGCACAGATCGTCCTCAACCCCACGCCTACGCCCGCGACGGGCACAGCGACTTCGGTCACCTATACCTCAGCCCAGCTCAATGGGCAGGTGGACTTTGCGCCCCCGAGTGACACTTTTTTCTTTCAGTACGGCACCACCACCAGCTACGGCACCACCACTTTCCCGCAGTCTGTTCCTTCTAGCTCGAACAATCCATCGGCCTCCGTCTCCGCAGGCGCCTACTCGCTTACGGCGGGGACCACTTATCACTACCGGCTCGTCGTGAGCGACGGCACCAATAACTACTACGGAGCCGATCAGACCTTTACCACCCCGGCGGCAGTGGCTCCGACGGCCACCGACGAGGGCGGAATCTCCTACCCCGGCGGTACCGTGACCTTTGTCGGCCAGCTGGATCCCGGCGGCGCAGACACCACGTATTACTTCAAGTACGGAAGCAGCGCCTCCTACGGGTCGCAGACGCCTAGCCAAACGCTGCTGGCGGCGAGTGGCGTCAGCATGGTCGTTGCAAGCGTGACCAGCCTGACGCCTGGAACCACCTATTACTTCCAGCTCGTGGCCTCTAATAGCGTCGGGAGCGCCCCCGCTCCCACGGGCGGAAGTGTGACGGCTATCGCCGCGGGCTCGATCTCTTGGGCACCGCAAACGGGACCGTCGTCCGCCATTACCGAGTCGATCGACTGCGTGTCGGCCACCAACTGCACGGCAGTGAACTACTCGGGTGGAGCGTCTCCGACCTTCACGTCGATCTACACCACTGATGGTGGGGCGAACTGGAGCGCCGGCGCAACGGTTCCCACATCGGGAGCAGCAGTCACCTGCACCTCCGCTGCATGCCTGACCAGTTCCGGCAATGACGTCTACTCGTCGACCAACCTCGGATCGAGCTGGTCGTCGTCGCCGGTTGTACTCGCCTTTGCGGATGGATCCACACTGCGGGCGGTCCAATGCGCCGGCTCGTCGTCATGCCTTGCACTCTCTGGCACCGGCGCTGCGCTGTCCTCGACCGATAGTGGCTCCACCTGGAGCAATGCGACGGCGCTCTCCGGGTTGGCTCCGCCGCTCACCGCCATTTTTGCGCTGGCCTGCCAATCCTCATCGCTCTGCTGGGCCTGGGGCGCAAGCTCCACCAGCCAGACGGTCTACCTGGCGGTGACCACCGATATGGGTTCTACGTGGGCGGAGTACCAGCTTCCCTGGAGCGCGTCCGCCGTCAGCTCCATTGCCTGCTCCACGGCGACCAGTTGTGTCGTCTCGTCGCTCTCAAGTGCCGGAGTCGTGTACGAACTCTCAGGGATGACCACATCCAACACCTCGACTCTTTCCAACTGGACCGCGTCCACGCTTCAGGACGGCCTCACGCTTGCCAATTTGGGCGCGATCGACTGTGTCGATTCTTCCACGTGCTTCGCGTGGGGTTTTGTTGGCAACCCGGCTCCGCCGGACTCATCCTTCATTGCCGAGAGCACGAACGCGGGCGCGACTTGGGCGACCAGCGCGAGCTTCGGCGGTTCGATGCTCTTTGAGGCGGCCGGCTCCCGTCTGGACTGCCTCGATGCAACCCATTGCTGGGCTGTCGGGTTCAGCGGCTCTACCCCCACCGAAACGGGCAGAATTCTTGCCACCGTCAGTCCCCCGACCACCACCTCGGTCGCCCTGGCCGCCTCGCCCAATCCGGCCACAGTGAACCAGTCGGTCACCCTCACCGCCACGGTCACGCCTGCACCCGACGGAGGTACGGT
>JAJYPE010000057.1 GCA_021795585.1 Actinomycetes bacterium
ACTGGTGAGCTGGAGCCGGCATCACCGAGGGATATCCATAGCGAATCCCCACCACTTCATGGGACGCAATCCGGCGCCGCTGATCAGAACGCTCCATCCTTTGAACTGGAAACGCATCTCGCAATAGCCGGAGGCATCCTTCGTGCTATCAAGAACACCGAGGACTCCTTGCGCCAGGCTCACCTTCTGAGATGAGGTGGTATTCGGACCGCAAGATCCAGGGTGCTGACTTTGGGACGATGACAACCGAAGGTTTGCGGCAGCTGCCGTTGGATAATGCGTGCCGCCGAACTCGCCTATATATGGTGCAAGTCCGGAACAGTTGGGCGGCTGAGCGATCTCGGGACTGTTTAAAGGCAACTGGGAGTTACAGCGATAGAGACGAACTTTATATCCTGATTTAGTGACGGTCGCTGTTGCAGAGAGATTCGGTGAAATAGTAAACGGTGCTAGTAGAGGCATCGATTCATGTGGAGCGAAATATCCGAGCGCGGCGGAAACCGGAAATGAGAACTGGCTGGAAGTTTTTTGGGGGAGGCCGGACGATTTCGCAGAAGTCGCTGTGGTGTTTGTCGCCGTGGGCGCTTGAGCACCACATGCCGAGCCAACAACTGCTAGCGCGACGAAGACTATGAGTTTGGTTGTTCGGCGCACCATGTCAAGCTCCGGGGTCCGTCAGGTCACCAGCCAACTATATCGAAACTGCCGAAGCGGACGGTGGGCAGGTTGCACTCGTTAGTTCCTGCTCTGAGTTCGTCTCTAGCGTCCTGCGCCCAGGAAGTCGATGCGCAGCGGATCCCGTCAAAGAATCGCCGCGTTTCGGTAAGGTGGCGATTTGATCGAAGGCGGTCTGGCCCAACGCCCCCGGTCTTGCCCGTCGATGGGGATCAGGAAACTATTCAAGGAAAGATACCCCATGGCCTTGGCTCACATGGGCCGGGACCCTTGTGGAAGGGTCGCCACTCCCGGGGACTCCATCCTCCTGCCAGCCCTGGGCGCCAAGTGGAGGTCGGAGCAATTAGGATAATTCCGCTGAATCGTGGGCCAGTCCCACCTGCCCTGTTCTCCGCACTAAGGCGGGGGACCCCCGGGTACGCCCCGGGGTCCGTAGGAGGAGATGCATATTGTCACGTCCGTATGAGCTCATGGTCATACTTGACTCCAAAGTCGCCGATGCCGACGCAGAAGGTGTCATCACCAGGGTCTCCGATCTGATCACGCAGGATGGCCAACTTCACGACCTAAATCGCTGGGGACGCCGCAAGCTTGCGTATGAGATCAACAAGAACCAGGAGGGCAACTACGTTGTCTTCGAGTTCTCCGCCGGCCCGGAGGCCGTTTCGGAGATCGATCGCGTTCTTTCGATCGCAGACCCCGTCATTCGTCACAAGGTCGTTCGTTTGCCCGAGCGTGTCGCTGCGCGTATGCGCGGCGCCGGGGCGAATTCGAACGAGCAGTAGCGAGATTTCCGCTAGAAGAACCTGGAGATAGAAATGTCCAGCGGTAACACCGTTTTTCTGGTTGGCAACGTGACCAAGGACCTCGAGTTGAGGTACACGCAGTCAGGTCTTCCCAACGTCACCTTCGGCATCGCCGTCTCGCGCCGCTGGCAGAACCGCCAGACCAACGAGTGGGAGGAAGCTACCTCCTACTTCGACGTGGTTTGCTGGCGAGAGCTGGCCGAGCATGCTCACGAGAGCCTTTCCAAGGGTTCGCGCGTAATCGTTGTCGGCCGCCTGGAGCAGCGTTCCTGGGAGAACGAAGACGGCCAGAAGCGCTCGAAGGTCGAAGTCATCGCCGACGAAGTCGGGCCGAGCCTGCGCTGGGCGACCGCGCAGCTGGCACGCACTGAGCGCAGGCAACGCTCAAGCGAGAGTGCAAGTTATACCGAGCCGGCGACCGAGGTCGTGCCGAGCTCATTCATCGACGAAGAGGATCCGTTCTAAATGGCAAGAGGCGAAAAAGGCTCGTCGCGCAGAGCCCCCAAGGATACCAACAAGAAGATCAAGAAGAAGGTTTGCGCCTTCTGCGCCCGCAAGGTCGACTACATCGACTACAAGGACGCAGAGCCGTTGAAGAAGTTCGTGAGCGAGCGCGGCAAGATTCGCGCGCGTCGCGTGACCGGTAATTGCGACCAGCATCAGCGTGCGGTAGCCCTCGCCATCAAGAATGCCCGCGAGATGGCTCTGCTTCCCTACACCCAGCGCATGGTCGCGGAGCGCACCTCGTTGCGTGGCCCTCGTGGTGCGGCAGCACCGGTAGGAGCTCCCGAAGTCGTCTCCGAGGAGACCGTTGACGACGAGACTCTCGCCGAGGCGGTCACCGATGAGGGAGAGGAGTAGCCGATGCAGGTTGTATTGCGTGCTGACCAACAGAACCTGGGAAAGCGCGGCGACATCGTTGAGGTCGCCGACGGCTATGCAAGGAACTACCTCCTCCCCAAGGGCTTGGCCATCGTGGCTACCGCCGGAATCAAGTCGCAGGCCGAGGCAATGCGCCGTGCACGCGACCTGAAGGACCGCAAGGCCCGTGAGGGCGCTGAGGAGATCGCCCGCAAGATCTCCGGCGCCACCATCACCTTGGCTGGAAACGCCGCACATGACGGCAAGCTCTACGGTTCGGTCGGGGTGGCGGAGGTCGTGGACGGTATCCGCGCCAGCCTTGGCGTGGAAATCGACAGGCGAGCCGTAAAGCTGGACGAGCCGATCCGCGAGACTGGTACCCGTGAGATCGCCGTGCTGCTCCATCCAGAGGTCCAAGCCTCGCTGACGATTGTCGTAAGCGAGTAGGTCCCCCCGGCAAGGGGGCGACCCTCTTTCATGGCCGCAGCTTTTCGGCTGCGGCCATTTTTGTCTCTACGTTCGTGACGAGGAAGTGGCGTGGCAAGGCAAACCCAGAGGCGTGACGGCAATTCGGCACAGAATGCGTTAGAGCGGGCGATTCCACACAACTTGGAGGCCGAGGAGTCGCTATTGGGCGCAATGCTCCTCTCGCGGGACGCCATCGGCGATGCCCTCGAATACTGCCAAGGTGCCGATTTCTACAAGCCCTCGCACGCGGCAGTCTTCGAGGCCTTGACCGAGCTGCATACCCGTGGCGATTCCATTGATCCCGTCAGCGTCTCCGAAGAGCTTCGAAGGCGGGACACCTACGATCTGGTGGGTGGCACGGCTGCGCTGCTCGAGCTGCAGGCGAACACGCCGGCGGTGGCGAGTGCGTCTCGCTACGCGCGCATCGTGGAAGAGTACTCGCTTCTGCGCAAGCTGATCAAGGTGGCAAGTGAGATCTCCGAACTGGCCTACTCTGTGCCCGAAAATGTCGGCGCAGTGCTGGACTTGGCCGAGTCCCTGATCTTCGAGGTTTCACAGCGCAAATCGACGGACTCCCTGGTGTCGATCAAGGAGGTGCTACTGCGCACCTTGGATGACCTGCAGGCCCAGTACGAGAATCCCGACAACGTTACGGGCGTCAGTACCGGATTCTTCGAGCTGGACGAGATTCTCTCAGGCATGCAGCGTTCCGCGCTCATCATCGTTGGAGCCCGTCCGGGCATGGGCAAGACATCGTTCGGTCTCGGCATCGCTACGCACGTTGCGAGCCGTTCCAACTTGCCGGTGCTCGTCTTCTCGCTGGAGATGAGCCATCTGGAGCTGACCCAGCGGATACTTGCCTCCGAAGCCCGCGTGGACTCGCGGAAGATGCGCACGGGGAATCTTTCGGAGGAGGACTGGAGTCGCATATCGCGCGCGCTCGGCCACCTTGGAGAGGCTCCCATCTACATCGATGACAACGCGCATGTCACCATCCTCGATATCCGAGCCAAGGCTCGCAGGCTGAAGGCGACCACCGGCGGCTTGGGCTTGGTGGTGGTCGACTACCTGCAGCTGATGTCGGGCGGCTACCGGTCCGAATCGCGGCAGATGGAGGTCTCGGAGATATCGCGCGGCCTCAAGCTGCTGGCGCGTGAGCTCGATGTGCCGGTGCTAGCCCTTTCGCAGCTCTCGCGCAACCTGGAAATGCGTTCGGACAAGCGACCAGCCTTGGCCGATCTACGCGAGTCGGGATGCTTGGCGGCATCCAGCCAGGTGGCTGTGGATGCCGACGGGAACACGGTGAGCATTGAAGCCCTCTGGCGCTTCTTCGGCCACCCTGGCATGGAGCTGCTTGCCATGGACAAGGATGGGCGGATGGTGCCCGGCCGCGTCCGTGACGTGCGATATGCCGGCGTCAAGCCGCTATACCGCCTGCGCCTGGCTTCCGGCCGCACTTTGGACGCCACCCCCAACCACCGCTTCTTTACCAAGCGGGGCTGGCGAATGCTCTGGCAGTTGAACACCGGCGACGAGCTGGCGGTCAATCTCCCAGTTGCTGTCGCCGACGCCGTTGTGGCGGCGACGGTCGGTGCCCACGATCCCACCGTCTCCCATGGCGGTCGGCCGCTCGCCACCCCCGACTTCGAGCCGGTGGACTCGGCCGAGTTCATCGGCTGGGGACCGACCTACGACATAACCGTGGATGAGCACGAAAGCTTCGTGGCCAACGGCATGGTGGTTCACAACAGTCTCGAACAGGATGCGGATGTCGTCATGTTCATCTATCGTGACGAGGCCTACAATCCCGAGACGATGGACAAGGGCATTGCGGAGATCCTGGTCTCCAAGCATCGCAACGGACCCACCGGCGTCGCTCGGCTTTCGTTCCTGGAGAGCTACACCAAGTTTGCCAACATGGCCAGGGCGCACGGGGGCTGAAAGCTCCCGAGCCGCGTTATCCGCCGAGGGCCAATCCAGGTTCCGGGACGCCTGGGCGTCAGGACAACGGCTGCGAGAGAACTCCCCAAGCTGCTATTCTCGCTGGGCCGGCCCTGCGCGACCGTCGTCGCGGCGCACGCACGCTACGCGTTTTGGGGGCCCCGGAAAGGGCTGCCGGCCACTCGTAGAGACGTAGGAGGGCGGTCGAAGGTGGACAAGCTTTTCGAGCCGCTGGACATCGGCCCTGTAACCATCAAGAACCGGATCTTCTCCTCCGGCCACGACACCGTGATGGCCAATGATGGCTTCGTGACCGACCAGCTCGTCGAATATCACAGGGCGCGCGCCGAAGGTGGCGCTGGACTGATCGTCATGCAGGTCTCGGGAGTGCACGAAAGTGCCCGATACACCTCGCATGTGCTGATGGCGACCGATGATGCGAGCGTTCCCGGGTATGCGAAGGTGGCGGAGGCAGTCCACCCCAGTGGCTGCAAGCTGTTCGGGCAGCTCTTTCATCCCGGCCGGGAGGTGATGGAGTCTCAAGATGGCTCCATGCCCGTTTCCTGGAGCGCCTCGCCGGTGCCTAACGAGCGTTTCAAGGTCATGCCGCGGGAGCTGGACGGGAAGATGATTGAGGAGATCGTGGCGGGCTTTGCGCTTGCCGCGGGCCGGCTTCGTGCGGCGGGGCTGGACGGAGTGGAGATAGTGGCGAGCCACGGATACCTGCCGGCGCAATTCCTCAACCCAGCGCTGAACCGGCGAACAGATTCCTATGGGGGTTCTTTCGAGAATCGCCTGCGCTTCCTCCGCGAAGTCCTGGAGTCGGTGAGGGGTGCCGTAGGCGCGACGACAGCGGTAGGCGTGCGAATCTCGGTCGATGAACTGGACCCGTCCGGCATGGCGGAGGCCGACGCGCTGGCAGCATGCTCTCGGCTCGACCGAGACGGGCTGCTTGACTTCGTGAGTGTCACGGTTGGCACCTCGGCAAGCTTGGCGGGCTCAGACCATATCGTCCCGCCGATGAGCTACGCGGTCGGCTATACCGCCACCTATGCAAGGAAGGTGAAGGCGGTGGTGAAGGTCCCCGTGCTGGTAGCGGGAAGGATCAACCAGCCGCAGGATGCCGAGAGAATCATTCGGGAGGGAATGGCGGATGCCTGCGCCATGACCAGGGCGCTTATCTGCGACCCGGAGATGCCGGCCAAGGCATTGCAAGGGCGCACCGAGGAGATACGCGCCTGCGTCGCTTGTAATCAGGCCTGCATAGGCCATTTCCATTCCGGGTATCCCATCTCCTGCATCCAACACCCCGAGACGGGCCGGGAGCTCCACTACGGCAAGGTTCGGATGGCGCCGCGGGCACGCCGCGTCGTCGTGGTTGGAGGCGGGCCGGCCGGCCTCAAGGCTGCTGCGGTCGCGGCCGGGCGAGGGCATTCGGTCACACTCTTCGAGGCCGAGCGCCGGGTCGGTGGACAAGTGCGTCTGGCCTCCGCACTGCCCGAGCGCGAGGAGTTCGGCGGAGTCATTGACAACCTCTATGGCGAGGCATCTCGCTCCGGAGCGCAATTCGAACTTGGCCATCTCGTCAGCGGTGCTGAGGTCCGCCGGCTGGCTCCAGACGCCGTCATCGTGGCTACCGGTGCCAGGCCGAGGGTGCCCGACCTCGAGACGATGCGATCGCCATCGGTGATTGACGCCTGGGCGGTGATTCAGGCGGGAGGCCGGCTCAAGACGCGTGGCCGGACGGTAGTGGCGGACTGGCGCGGCGACTGGGTGGGAATCGGCGTTGCCCGGATGCTTGCTGCCAACGGGCACTCGGTGGTGCTGGCCGTGACCGGATACGCGCCGGGTGAGTCTCTGCAACAGTACGTGCGGGACTCCTATGTGGGCGCCCTCTACAGGGAGCGCGTCGAGATAGTGCCGCTGGTCCGGATCGTCGGTGCCGACGACGACAGCGTCTACTTCCAGCACGTCCTGACCAAGGAGCCCGTGATCGTAGAGGCGTCTCAGCTGGTCTTGGCTCAAGGGAGCCTCCCGGACGACTCGCTGCTCCGGGAACTGACCAATGAGACGGGCTTGGCTGTCTTCGGAATCGGGGATTGCCTGTCGCCGCGCACCGTTGAGGAGGCGGTTCTCGAAGGCCTAAAGACGGCCTGGGTGGTCTGAGCGCTCGCGGCCTTAACCGATGGTTTTCCGTCCGCCCCAATAGCCTGGAAACCTAGGCAATGAATAGGTGCCGCGCGCTGCGCCCCATTCGAGCACAGCCCGGCCTGATGACGAAGAGGAGTGGAATATGAAGATGCGCAGACTCGGGCACGACGGCCCGGAGGTTTCGGCCCTGGGCCTCGGATGCATGGGAATGAGCGAGTTCTATGGTCCGTATCAGGAGGCGGACGGGATCGCTCTTATCAATTCCGCACTCGACCGCGGCGTGAACTTCCTCGACACCGCCGACATGTACGGCCCCTTCAAGAACGAGGTGCTGGTCGGCCAAGCGATCGCGTCGCGTCGCTCGGAGGTCTTCCTGGCCACCAAGTTCGGGAACGTTCGAGGCGAGAACAGGGAGTTCCTGGGTATCAACGGCTCCCCTGAATACGTGCACAAAGCGTGCGAGGCTTCGCTCAGGCGGCTGGGGGTGGAGACCATAGATCTCTACTACCAGCACCGGGTGGACACACGCGTTCCCATCGAAGAGACCATCGGAGCCATGGCCGAGCTGGTCCGGCAGGGTAAGGTGCGCCTTCTTGGCCTTTCCGAGGCATCTGCGGCGACCGTTCGGCGTGCCCACGCGGTGCATCCCATCACGGCTCTTCAAACCGAGTACTCGCTGTGGACCCGCGATCCCGAGGACGGGGTCCTCGAGGCGACCCGGGAGCTCGGAATCGGGTTTGTCGCCTACTCCCCGCTGGGGCGTGGTTTTCTCACCGGGGCCATCCGGTCCATCGACGACTTGGATGCCACGGATACGCGCCGCAACCACCCCCGCTTCAAGGAGGGAAACTTCGAGGGCAACCTGAGGCTGGTCGATGCGGTGCGTGAGGTGGCCGCCTCCAAGGGTGTAACTCCGGCTCAGCTCGCCTTGGCGTGGGTGCTGTCGCGCGGTGAGGACGTGGTCCCGATTCCCGGAACCCGCAAGCTCGCGCGGCTCGAGGAGAATCTGGGCGCGCTCGAAGTGAGCCTCGGCGCGGATGACTTGGTAAAGATCGAGGCCGCCTTTCCCAAGGGAGCGACCGCTGGTGAGCGCTACGCGGACATGTCTACGGTGAACCGTTAGCCCCGAGTCAGAACCCCTAACGGGCCACCACGGATTCGGTTGGCCGAGCCCGATAGGCAAGGACGAGCGCGAGTGATGCGCGACGCCGCCTGCGCACGTGCGCGGGCGGCGCCTCAAGGCTGTTCGCAACCATGTCGATAGAGCCTGGCAAATGCCGACCAGAACATCGTTGCACCGAGGAGGGGAGCCGCCGGAATGAGCTCCGAGGCACTGCTGGCGCGTCAGCCAATCTTTGACCGGCGCCTCGAAGTCGTTGGATACGAGCTGCTCTTTCGCGGCGAACTTCCCGTCACGGAGTCGCCTTGCGCCCAGGACGGCGATCTTATGTCTGCCCAACTGATGGTCGATGCCTTCATCCTGGGGGTGGAGCGCCTGGCCGGCGGGAAGCGCTTGTTCGTAAATGCCGACCGCCGCATTCTGAATGGCGCCGTGCCCATCGTCTTCCCGCCCGAGGCGACCGTGGTCGAAGTGCTCCACCCCTTCGTGTTGGACGAGGAAGCCCGTGCGGGCGTGCACTCGCTGGCCGAGGCCGGCTACACGATCGCCTTGGACGGCTTCGACTGGTTCGACGGGGCGGACGAGCTTCTGGAGCTGGCGGCCTACGTCAAGATCGACGTTCGCGCTCACGGACCTGAGGAGATCGAAAAGACGCTGGAAAGAGTGGGCCGCTTCGGAGTGAAGTCAGTCGCGCTGAAGGTCGAGTCCTGGGACGAGCTGGAGAAGTTCACCGACCTTGGCTTCGATCTCTTCCAGGGCTATGTGCTTTCGCGCCCCCAGGTCATCCGGGAGCGCACTTTGGTGCCTTCCCAGGTCACCAATCTGCGCCTGGCCGCCGAACTGGCCGACAGCGACGGGTCGTTCGAGAAGGTCGTCGACCTCGTGAGGGTCGACCCGGCATTCGGCTATCGCGTGTTGCAGGCCGCGAGCGAAGGTCCCGACCGAGGGCTGCGCCGCAACGTACGGACTCTGAACGACGCACTGGTAATGCTGGGCTGGCGCCGGCTCCAGAGCTGGGTGATTCTCATGCTTATGGTCGAGCCCAAGTCGATGCACTCCGAGCAGGTGTCCACGGCTCTCACACGAGCGCGCCTTTGCGAGCTGCTGGCTTCCAAGCTCGATCCGGCGATGGCTAACGCTGCATACCTGACCGGCTTGTTGGCAAGCATGGACCTATTGCTCGGCGTGCCGGTGGAAAGTGTCGTGGACGCGCTTGACGTCGCCCCGGAGATAACCACCGCAGTTATCGGCCTCGAGGGGAGACTGGGGCGGATCCTGGCCGAGGCGGAATTTCTTCAGCTGGGGATTGGCACCCTGGAAGACGGACCCGGAGGAACCTTTGACACCCAGTCGGCGCAGGCCGCCTACGTGGATGCGGTCCACTGGGGTGACGAGATGACCCGTGCATTGCTGGCGAGTGGAGAAGATCGGGAAGAATAGGTCCGGTCGGGCGGCTGCGCCGCTGGAGGTACTGCCGGCGCACTTGGGCCGACGGCGGGTTCGGAAGGGCGGACTCGGTGTCCGACCCTTCCGAACGCTATAAGTGGTTACTCGTCTGCGACGATCGAGCCGACCCGGTCCGCGAGGCCAGGGTCTTTGCGCACGAGGGAGATCGAGTAGAGGACCGCGACGACCAGTATCACCAGAGCAATGTACGGATACCAGCTGTAAGGAGCAGGTTGTCCGGGCTTTGCCAGGTAATAGAGCGGGACGATGATTGCGACGGCGCCGAGGATGGGCAGCACGCCGTGGCGGACGCTCCTGAACTCGCTTGGCCTGTACTTGCGGTAGTAGAAGGGCAGTGCCAGGTTCGCGAAGAGGTAGACGAGCAGGACCAGGATCGTGCCCATTGTCGAGGACTCGGCGAAGAAGTTCACCGGATCCATGGCCTTACCGCCCACCAGGTTGGAGATTGCCCAGCCCAGGATGATGACGAGGGAGATGCCGATAAAGAGCATGATCGCGTTCATCGGAGTCTTGCGCTCGGCGTGAACCTTGCCGATCCAGGCAGGTAGCAACCCCTCACGGCCGGCGTTGAAGACCAGGCGAGCCTGAGAGTTGGTTCCCGCGATCAGGGCGCCCAGCGTGGAGGTCATACCGGCCAGGTATGCGAAGAAGGCGGCGGCACCAAGCACCCCTTACTCCACAGGGAT
>JAJYPE010000058.1 GCA_021795585.1 Actinomycetes bacterium
GGCGGAATCCTCGGCGCATCAGGCGGGGCGCCGCCGGGCAAGGCCGGCCGCGCAATTGCGCCACGGCCTGACGCGGCCTCCGCACGGATCTAGTGTTCGTTGCGAAAGCGATACTCCCAGGAGGCGGAAATGTCCGAGCTGCGCCCCTCACCGAACTCGACGCACGAGGTAATCAACCAGCCAGAGGGCCTGGATGGCTACAACCTCTTTGACACCGACCCCACCGTCACATCGTTCCTCGAGCGCACCGGAGCAGTCACCGAGGAACTCTGGGGCCTCGGCCAGTGGCTGGGCACGCCCGAAGCAATGGAGCTTGGCAGGCAGGCCAACGCCTACCCTCCGACGCTTCGGCCCTACGACGCCCGCGGCAATCGCATAGACGAGGTGGAGTTCCACCCGAGCTACCACCGCCTCATGTCCACCACCATCGGAGCCGGGATCGCCTCTTTCCCGGAGAAGGACGGACCCGATCCAAACCACCACCTGAAGCGCGCGGTGGGCATGTACCTAATTTCCCAGAACGAGGCCGGGCACGGCTGCCCGATATCGATGACCTACGCCGCGGTGCCGTCGCTACGCCACAACCCGGCGCTCGCCGCCGTGTACGAACCACTGCTGCAAGCTCACTCCTACGCGCCCGAGCTGGTGCCGGCGGCGCGCAAGGGGTCGGCCACTGCGGGGATGGCCATGACCGAGAAGCAGGGCGGTTCCGACTTGCGCGCCAATACCACCGTGGCTGAGCTCGGGGAGTCCGGTGAGGCCCTCCTGACCGGCCACAAGTGGTTCTGCTCCGCCCCGATGTCGGATCTCTTCCTGACACTGGCCCGGGACAAGGACGGGCTCTCCTGCTACCTGGTTCCCAGGGTGCTCGAGGACGGCACCCGTAACAGCTTCCTGATCCGCCGGCTGAAGGACAAGCTGGGCAATCGCTCCAACGCGTCCAGCGAGATCGAGTACGACCACACCGTCGGCTACCGCGTGGGCGAGCCCGGCCGCGGTGTCAAGACCATCATGGACATGGTCGCCTTCTGCCGGTTCGACTCCATGCTCGGCTCCGCCGCACAGATGCGGCAAGGCCTGGTTCAGGCAATTTGGTTTGCCCGCGGGCGAAGCGCCTTCGGGAAAAACCTGGTGGAGCAGGAGCTGATGCAGAACGTGCTGGTGGATCTGTCCATCGAGTCCGAAGCCGCCACCCTCACCTCCTTGTACCTGGCGGCCATGGATGATCGCGCCGCCATGGACCCGGCCGCCAAGTCCTTCCGGCGCATCGCCGTGGCGGCGGCCAAGTTCCTCATCTGCAAGCGGGCACCCGCCTTCATGGCCGAAGCCATGGAGTCCCTGGGGGGCAACGGCTACGTCGAAGAGTCGATCCTGGCGCGCCTCTTCCGCGAATCCCCGCTGAACGGAATCTGGGAGGGCTCGGGCAACGTGAACGCGCTAGACGTGCTGCGCGCGATGGCCAAGGAGCCCTACTCGGTCGAGGTGTTGTTGGCCGAGCTGGAGGCCACCACGGGAGCGAACGCCGCCTACGACGCCGCCCTGGGCGACTTCAAGCATCGGCTGGCCCACCTGGAGAGCCCGGAGTGGCAGGCTCGCGAACTGGTGGAGAAGATGGCGCTACTGGTCGAGTCCTCGCTCATGCTTCGCTTCTCCTCCCCGACCAACGCCCAGCTCTTCTGCGACTCCAGGCTCGGCGGACGCCATGGCAGCGTGCTCGGCACACTTCCCCGGACCGGCGAGGCCAAGAGCATCCTCGAAGCCGCCTTCCCCCACTTCTAAAAGCGTTTTCCACCGGGAAAGGCGAACGTTTCCGCAGCAGGATCGGGTCCCTGGGAGCCGCGGCCTTGCCGCTAGCCTGACCTTCGGAGACAACAATCGGAGCCCCAGAGAAGAGGTCGAACCCACCATGCGTGCCCAAGCAACGGCACCCGGCCGGCCCGGCTTCGGAGATTCCCATTGAGCGCCGCCGGTCAGACATCTTCGAACCGGCGTGGGCCAAAACTCCTTCCCCTTCTCTCTCTTGCCCTTGCGGCCGCCGCCTGGGGCCTCACACCGGTTGGCTCGCGATACCTTTTGCAGAACCTCAGCGTCGGTGAGGTGCTCGGGACCCGCTTTACTCTCGCGGGAATCCTGGCGGTTCCCCTCTTCCTTTACACGCGCGCCTTTCGTTGGCCAAGGGCGGCCCTCATACGAACCATCGGATGGAGCATCCTGGGGACCATCGTCTATCAAGTGGGAATCGTGACCTCCTTGCGCTGGACCAGCGCCTCCACCGCGGGAATCATCCTTGGTCTCGAGCCGGTCGCCATCCTCGCCTTTGAGAGCGCCTTCCTGCGCACCCTTCCCCGGCGCCACATCGTCGTGTCCGTCGTGTTGGGAATAATCGGCATCCTCCTGGTGGTGGGCGGCGGCGCAGGTTCCGCGCCGCGCGCGTCGCTCGGGGACCTGCTGGCACTCGGCGCCGCCCTTGCCTGGTCGCTTTACGTGGTCGGCTCGAAGCCACTGGCCGTCGAATTCGGATCCGCAGGGCTAACCGCGCTTTCAACCGTCACCGGGGGCCTTGGCCTCGGATTGATGTTCGGCTCGGACACCGCTCAGGCGGCTCGCCACGCCAGCGGGCTGGATGTGGCGGTGCTGCTCGCCATAGTGCTCGGCTCCTCGCTGATCGGATTCTTGGCTTGGAACTGGGGCGCAACCCACGTAGCCAGCTCACAAGCGGGAATCTTTCTGTACCTGGTGCCACTCTTTTCCGTGGCCGGCGGCGCTGTGCTCCTGGGAGAACACCTGTCGGCAACCGCTCTGGCAGGGGCCGCCTTCATAGTGGCCGCCCTGATCACCGCACATAGAGTGCCGGCGTCGGCCATCGCAGTCGAGCCAAGCGCCTAGGGGCGGCGCCGGGAGAACGCTGCCGTGCCCATTGAGGACCGCACGACCGCCACCAGAGCCGAGCGCCGCCTGGCCAGCTGGACGAGCCCTGCCACGATATAGACCCCCGCGAAAGTGAGCCGGGCGGGGCCGGCCAAGGAGCCCGGCAGCGCCCAGGACAGTGCGAACTGGGCCAGGAACAGCGTGAGCAGGCTGATGGCTCCGGCTACGCCCAGGCGGCCCTCCAGCACCAGGATCAGCGCGAAGAAGGACTGAGCTGCGGTCAACAGCAGCTCCTCGCGTTGGGCTACATCGAGCGGCAGCCCATGCAGTGAAGCGGAGGAGATGGCAAAGACGAGTGGCAGAAACCCGACCAGCAGGGTCCACTGGTTGATCTTGGACGAAACCAGCGCCCCGAGCGCAGTCGAGGATCTCCCCTTTCGGGCCAGGACGATGGCCGCGATGAACTCCGGGGACTCCGAAGCGATCGGCGCCACCCACTGCACCAGTAGGAAGTCGTTGATCCTGAGAGCGTTGCCTGTCGCCACCAGCGAAATTGCGAAAGGCTCGGCGAGAAGAAAGATCGTGGCGGCCGCCACCACCAGCATCATTACCATTGCGGCCACCCTCCGGCGAGGCGGCAGTTGAGCGATGAGGACCGCCGCACCCTCGAGCTCCTCGGAGCTGCCTACGTCACCGTATCTGCCGCGGTTTAGGCGGAGGAGGTAAAGGGCGAAGATGCCAACCAGAACCACAACGTCGACGATGGTGAGGCTGCGCCTGAACACAAATGTCAGGGCGTATAGCGTCGCGACACCGAGGAAGCCCACGCCAACCATCTGCACTGGCGCCAGGGAAACCGCCGGCCCCGGCGCATGGCCACCGCCCCTCTTTTCGACTTTCGGGCCGGCGCCTCCTTGGCGCCGCGCCCTCCAGGCGGTGGTAAGCGCCACCATAGACCAGCCGACCCCGATGAGTAGCCGGTTGGCACCGGTCATGTTGGCCAGCGCAAGTGGGGCGAACTTGGCCGGGTTGCCTCCGGCCTTCCATGCGAAGACGACGTCGACGGCGTATTCGGGAAGGACGGCCACCAGGGCCAAAACCGCGATGGCCAAGCCCTCCCCGAGGTGCTCCTCCAACAGTTCAGCCGCCCAAGTGAGCAGGAAGGCGGCGCCAACAATGGCGAGGCCGTAGAAGATCACGCCCTCCACGGGAGCCGGCGCCACTCCGGAAAGGCGCAGCACAATGCCCGGCACGACGATTACGACCGCCATGGTTAGCGCGAGGAACGCCGGCCTATTGCTCCCACGCCCGCTCATCGACAATGCGGCCCAGCACCGTGCATAGCTTGCAAGGCTACTTCGCGCCGGTGGCGGGGCGAGAGGACGGGGATTGGACGGTGCCGATTTTAGTTGTAACATGCAAACATATAGACGCCGTGGGCAGCCTGCGGCCGGGACTGCCGTCCCTGGCATGGGTGCCCGGAGGTTTCGCCGGCGAAAAAGGAGTGCGCGTGACAGTCGTAGCCATTTCATCGCTCGCGGGCAGCGGAGGAGCACTCATCGCGCCGGAAGTCGCCCGCAGGCTCTCGTTGCCTTTCGTCGATCGCGCGATACCCATGCAGACGGCCCGGCGCCTCGCCATGGATGAAACCGCGGTGCTCGAGCAGGAGGAGCACCCGGAGCACGGCCTGGCCCGCTTCGTGCACCTTCTCGCCCCGGCAAGCGGCATCTACACGGCGCCCCTGCCGGAAATGGAAGAGTCGGATGTCACCGCCCGCCTACGGCAGTACCGCGCCGAAGAGGAGCGCGTGATCAGGGAACACGCCGACAATGGAGCCGTGATTCTGGGCCGCGGTTCCGGCGTGGTATTGGCCGATCACCCCCGAGCTCTCCGAGTCAGCCTGGTCGGACCAGTCGAGGACCGGATAAAGCAGCTGGCTGAACTCTCCGGCATTTCGATCGAACATGCCCGCCAACAGCAACACGAAGCGGACCATTTGCGCAGGGCCTTCATCCGCCGCCTGCTTCACGCGGACCCCTTCGATCCCAAGTACTACCAGCTGATAATCGACTCCACCAAGCTCCCCTTCTCCGCTTGCGTGAAAATCATCGTCGAGGCCGTTCACGGCTTGGAGGAGCACTGGAAACTGGACGACTGAGCACAGGCGCCCGTCCGGGAATTAGTCCGTCAAGTGGCACCTTCGGCAAGCTCGGCCTATTGTCTGAGCTGTGGACGGACGGGACAGGCGGATCCAGGGCGGAGGGCATGTTGCCAAATCCGCTCTGTTCGACGCAGTTGCCGAAGTGGCCGGTGCACTCTCCACCGGCAGGCGCCTGGAGATTGTCGACCTGCTCAACCAAGGTGAACGCTCCGTCGACGAGATCGCCAGAGAGATAGGGCAGAGTTCTGCCAACACCTCCCACCACCTTCGTTCCATGGCGCGGACCGGGCTGCTCACCCAGCGCCGCGAGGGGACAAGAATCTATTACCGGCTGGCCGGGCCGGCGGTCGACACCCTATGGGAGGCGCTGCGCGGCGTCGCCGAGCAGACCAGGGACGACCTTTTCCGCCTGCAGACCGCCTACGTGGGGGACCTGAGCGAAATTGCCGTGGTGAGCCGGGACGAATTGGCCCGGATGATGGAGGACGCGTCGGTCACCGTCATCGACGTGCGGCCTGAGGCCGAGTACCTCGCGGGCCACATCGAAAGTGCTCTGTCCATCCCGATCACCGAGCTTGAGAACCGACTCTCCGAAATCCCGCGTGAGCACCAGGTGGTCGCCTACTGCCGCGGCCGGTACTGCGCATTCGCGCCGGCGGCTGTCCGGCTTCTCCAGGTGCACGGCATTGTGGCGGCGCGCCTGGAGGATGGGTACCCCGAATGGCGCGGTGCGGGGCTGCCCGTCTCCGGGGATGCAGATGAATGAACCCGAAGGTGCCTAAGCAGGCAACGGCTTTCGCATGCGCCGTTGCTGGGTAGGCTCTAGCGGCGTGGTGCAGGCGGCGCCATTTACTCCCGCCTGCAATCGGGCACGCTAGAGGAGTCGTGAATTGGGCAGCCTGCGCACGCTTGACAACAGTTGGTACATAGACGTCAACCACTTCGCGCGCACCACCGGCTGGGCCCACTCATTCATGGAGTTCTACGCGCTCTACGCCGGAATCGCCTTTCTGGGCCTACTACTCCTGGCCGCATGGTGGAGCGCCAGGCACGATCACGACCCCGCCGTCGCCGTGGCCAGGGTTCTGTGGGCAGCCGGGGGCACCGTGTTGGCCTGGATGTGCTCGTCCTTGCTTTTCAAGCCCCTGATAGGCGAGCGACGGCCCTATTGGACCTTGCACGGGATGGAGGTACTTCTGGCCAAGACCCAGGAGTTCAGCTTCCCAAGTGGGCACGCCACCATCGCCGGAGCCGTGATTGCCGGCCTGTGGCTGGCCCGGAGAAGGATTCTGGCCTCCATCGCCACGGTGGCCGGGCTACTGCTGGCCTTCGGCCGTGTTTACGTCGGGGTGCACTACCCGTGGGACGTAGTGGCCGGTTTCATCTGGGGGGCGGCCTTCATCATGGTCCTCTCGCCGATCGCCGTGCGCATAATCGCCTGGTTCACGGCCCTGTTCCTGGGTACTCCACTGGCTTCCCTGGTCGTGGCCCGTCAGGGAGCGAGCGGCCAGACCATCACCTCCGTGCGCCAGGGGACCCGGGCCTAGCCGGCGGCCGAATAGTCGGGTCCCGGGCTCAACGGCCCGAAAGGGCGATGCGCACGCGCCTGAACCCCTTTCCCTTGTTCTCGACCTTGGTAATTGCCATCTCGCCTATCTGAGCGGTGGAGGCGACGTGCGTGCCCCCGTCGGCCTGGGTGTCCAGACCAACGATGTCGACGATCCGGACCACTTCGATCTCGGGCGGCAGCAGGTTGGTCGCGGTACGGATGATGTCGGGAATCCCGAAGGCCTCCTGGCGAGGAAGGCTGAAGACCTCGATGGCGCGGTCCGCACTCACCTCCTGGTTACACAGCCGCTCCAGGTCGTCACGGAATCCGCCCGGCACCGCCTCGAGGTTGAAGTCCAACCTCGCGCTCAGAGGCTCCATGTTCCCCCCTGTCACCAGGGCGCCGAAGTCCCGGAAGACCACGCCCGAGAGGAGGTGCAGCGCCGAGTGAGTGCGCATCAACTCCAAACGCCGGCCGCCATCGATTACGCCGCGAACCCGGCTCCCGACACTCGGTAGCGGGTCGCCCTCCTCGGGGAGCAGGTAGAGGTCGTCCCCCTTGCGCGCTCCGACGATCCGGCACATCACCCCATCGAAAATCAGGGCTCCGTGATCCGGAGGCTGCCCTCCCCCACCCGGATAAAAGGCCGAGCGGTCGAGCACGATCGCCTCCGAGGAGACGTCAAGGACGAGTGCCTCGAACTCCCTCAGTGCTTGATCGGAAAGTTCCAGTCTGGCGGTGCGCCCGATGCGTTCGTCACTAGCTGTCATTCAGGTGGAGGATAGCCGCGACTTGGCGTATTGCTTTTGTCAGGTGCCAGATTAGTTGTACAATACACATATACGCAACTGGCCGGAGAGCCACGGCGGGAATGCCGGGGTCCGGGGGTTGGTGCGGAGCCTTGCTCCGGCGAAGGCCAGGGCGTCGAAGAGGCCCACGGCTCGAAGCGACGTGCCCCTCGTGAGGCACGACCATTCGAAGCACCGGTGGGGCTTGAACCAGCGTTCCCGCTACCGGGCACCCGGATAGAGGGATGGAAAGGGGCCGACCTTGCGCACCGTCGAGAGCCGAGCCTTGCAGGCACGCAACGAGGTGGGGCCGCACTACAAGTGGCTCGTCCTTTCGAACACCACCATCGGCGTCCTGCTTGCATCGATGAACGCGACCAGCCTGATCATCGCCCTTCCAGTCATATTCAACGGAATCGGACTCAACCCACTCGACCCCGCCAACTTCCCCTATCTGCTGTGGATCATGATGGGCTACATGCTCGTCACCGCGGTCCTGGTGGTGACGCTCGGGAGAATCGGGGACATCTTCGGCCGCGTTCGGATGTACAACCTGGGCTTTGCGGTCTTCACCGTCGGCGCTCTTTTGCTATCCATCGTCTGGAGCAAGGGATCGACGGGCGCTCTCGAGTTGGTGATAATGAGGATGGTCCAGGGGGTCGGCGGAGCCATGCTGATGGCCAACTCCGCAGCCATCATCACCGACGCCTTCCCCAGCGAGCAGCTAGGCCTGGCGCTGGGCACCAACATGGTCGCCGCCATCTTCGGTAGCTTCTTCGGTATCCTGGCCGGAGGGCTGCTCTCCCAGGTCGGCTGGCGCTGGGTCTTCCTCGTCAACGTCCCTATCGGCATTTTTGGCACGGTTTGGGCCTACCTCAAGCTTCGGGAGATCGGCGTTCATATCCGTTCTCACGTCGACTGGCTGGGGAACATCGCCTTCGCCGGCGGGCTCGCAATGCTGCTCGTCGGTGTCACCTACGGGATCAAGCCTTACGGCAAGAGCCTCGTGGGCTGGTCGGACCCCTTTGTCTACACCATGATCATCGCCGGCCTGGTGGTGCTGGTGGCTTTCGTCTTCATCGAGATGCACGTGCCCGACCCGATGTTCCGACTCTCGCTCTTCCGCAACCGCGCCTTTGCCGCGGGCAACATCGCCCAGTTCCTCGCCTCGATCGGGCGAGGCGGAATGCAATTCATGCTGATCATCTGGTTCCAGGGAATCTGGCTCCCCCAGCACGGATACGACTACACCTCCACCCCGCTCTGGTCGGGAATCTACGTGCTGCCTCTCATGATCGGAATGGTGGCTGCCGGGCCGATCGCCGGAAAGCTCTCGGACCGCTACGGCGCGCGCCCCTTCGCCACCGCCGGCATGCTGATCACCGCAGTGACCTACCTCCTCATGATGGCGGTGCCGCCCAACTTCTCCTACCCACCCTTCGCACTCCTCATCTTTGCCAACGGCGTGGGGATGGGACTGTTCGTCTCACCCAACACCGCCTCGATCATGAACTCGGTGCCGGCACGGGAGCGCGGAGCGGCCTCCGGCATGCGCGTGACCTTCGGCAACTCGGGCATGCCGCTCTCCATGGGCCTCTTCTTCACGCTCATGGTCTTCGGCTTGAACGCGACGGTGCCGGGCACGATGTACAAGGGCCTGGTCGCCCACTCCGTCCCCGCGGCAGTGGCTGCACAGCTCTCGCACCTCCCGCCGCTCGGATACCTCTTCGCGGCGTTCCTGGGCTACAACCCTCTGCAGCAGTTGCTCGGTCCCAAGCTTCTCGCCTCGCTTCCCGCGCATCAGGCCCAGATACTTACCGGCCGGAGCTTCTTCCCCTCGCTGATCTCAGATCCGTTCAAGCATGGCCTGGTTCTGATCCTCGCCTTCGCGGCAATCATGAGCGTCATCGCCGCCATCGCCTCCTTGCTGCGAGGCTCCAAGTTCGTACACGCCGAAGCGGGCTCCACCCTCGACCACACCCCGGTGCGCGCGCGTGAGGTCGCCATAGGAGAGCCCGGCGAGGAACTTTCCTGAGTCAAAGGGCCAACGGTCTTGTGACCCAAGGCCGTTGGCCTGAATATCACCAAGTCGCAAGACTCTTCCTCAAAGCCACGATTGCGCCGACGGCATCGAGAGGAAGAGCGCGAAAATGAGCGAGAGCCTTAGCCCGATCGCGGCCGCATTGGACCTTTACCGCGCTCAAAAGGATGGCCCTGCCGGTATCGCCGTACGGCAGCAGGCGCGCTTGGCGAAACTTGTGGAAATCGCACGCGAGCGATCGCCCTACTTCCGCCGCGCCTACCGCGGCCTTCCCTCGGGCGTCTCCGATCCGCGCGCCATACCCTCGGTCTCCAAGCGCGAGCTGATGGCGAATTTCGACGACTGGGTGACCGATCCGTCGATCACGCTCTCGGGGGTTCGGGACTTCATCTCCGACCCCACAAGGGCGGGTCATCCATTTCCGGGCGGGTATTACCCCATGACAACTTCGGGAAGCACCGGCGAACCCGCGCTGATCATCCACGACGCCCACTCGTGGCTTATGATGTCGCTCCTCGGCAGGCTGCGTATGGCTGCGCGCTTCGAGCGCCGGGAATTTCCTGGCCATGGGAGAGCGAGGCGTGCGAATGGCCACCCTCTTTGCCACCGGTCGCCACTACGGAGGCGAGGTCTTCACGGCCAAACTCGTCCTCGAGCACCCATGGCTCGCTTCCCGCATGAGAGCGCTCTCCGTGCTCGACCGGAGCGAAAAGCTGGTCGAGAAACTGAAC
>JAJYPE010000059.1 GCA_021795585.1 Actinomycetes bacterium
GGAGGTCGAGGCGGCCTATAGGCAGTGGCAACGCGACGACAGGGTGCGCTTTCCCGCGGTTGCGTCTCGGCTGGCCAGAATTCCGGCCCCCAGGCCCATGTGGCTAACCGGCAAAGACTGAGGGTCGAGGAGGGCGAGATGCACATGGAGGAGTACAGCCGGGCGGATGTGACCCAGCTGTCGGGAATGCTCAGGGAAGGCAGCCTTTCTCCCGTCGAGGCGGTCGAGCTGGCGATCGAGGCGGCCGACGGCCTTAATCCAAAGCTCAACGCGATTATCCATCCCCGTTACGAGCGCGCACTCTACGACGCGCGCACCGTCGACAAATCCGCCCCGTTTGCCGGCGTGCCCATAGTTCTGAAGGATCTCGGAGCTCCGATGGCGGGTGAGCCCTACTATGCGGGCACCTCCTTCCTGCGCGAGATCAATTACGTCCCCCGGCAAGACTCATATCTGACCACTCGCCTTCGAAAGGCGGGCTTCATCGTCATCGGGCGCACCAACTGCCCGGAGATGGGGACGAACATAACCACTGAGCCCCTCACCTATGGGCCGACGCACAATCCTTGGAGCAGCTCCCACTCGCCAGGGGGATCATCGGGAGGTAGTGCCGCCGCGGTGGCGGCCGGCATCGTCCCGGTCGCGCACGGCAACGATGGCGGGGGTTCGATTCGCATTCCTGCCAGCTGCTGCGGGTTGGTGGGTTTCAAGCCATCCAGGGGAAGGGTGTCGGCCGGCCCGTTTGCCGGTGATTCGTGGGCGGGTTCGGCGATCGACAACTCTCTGGTCCGCTCGGTTCGGGACGCGGCGGCAATGCTGGAGGTGTTGTCGGGCTATGAGCCCGGCGATCCCTATACCGCGCCTCCGCCGAATCGCCCGTTTACGACCGAGGTGGGTGCACCTCCCGGCAGGCTGCGGATCGGTTTCCTCGACCGGCCCGCCTCCAACGCGTTTGCCGCAGACCCCCAATGCTCGGCCGCGGTGATCTCCACTGCACGACGGCTGGAGAGTCTCGGCCATGCCGTTGAAGAGGCGCATCCGGCGGCCTTGGAGCGCGAGGGGTTCCAGCAGCGGTTCCTGACTGTGGTCACCGGCTCGATTGCCGCTGAGATCGATCGTTGGTCGGCGGTGCTGGGCCGACGCATCGAGCCGGAGATGCTAGAGCCGGACAACGCGACCTTTTATCGGATGGGGACCCAGGTGAGCGCCTCCGATTACTTGCGAGCGGTGCAGTGGCTGCATGACTACCGCATTGCCATGGCCGAGTTTTGGCACCGTGAGGGTTTCGATGTGCTTCTGACCCCGACCATTGCCAAGCCGCCGCCCGAGCTTGGGTACTTGTCCGACCCCGAGCACGGCCAGGCCCGTATCCCGGAGTACCAGCAGTTCACTGCCCAGTTCAACGTCACCGGGCAACCCGCCGTGTCACTGCCGGTGGCACTGTCGGCCTCAGGACTCCCCATCGGCGTGCAGCTTGTTGCCGCCTATGGCCGTGAAGACCAGCTGATTCGGCTTGCGTCACAGCTCGAGCAGGCCGGCGCCTTCGTCGATGAACTGCCGGGAACCTTTGCGGGGACTTCCCTATAGCTCCAGCTCGACCTCGACGAGCGTCGCGTCCTGCGTCGGGTCCATGAGCAGCTGTATATCCCGGGCGCCGGTGGCGCAGAGCAAGTCGACCTTTGCTTGGGCGACTTGGCTGACGACTTCCTGGTTCCCGGTGACGCGAAGCTTGGCGACCGGGGTCTTCATGGAGGTCTTGGCCTCGGTCTTGGCGCGGCGCACGCGCGAGAGGACGAGATAGGCCGCCTCGGAATCAAAGCCCTCGGTGAGTCCCGTGAGCAGGGTGGATCCGGGGACCAGCTCGGCGAAGAGGTGTTGCGCCTCGGTGAAGACCGAGTGCTCGCTCGGCCATTCGGCCAAGTGGATCGAACCTGGCTGGAACCAGGACCAGACCTCCTCGGTGACGAAAGGCAGGAAGGGGGCGAAAAGCCTCAGCACCACCCGGACGGCGGTCGTCAGGGTGACCCGGGCAGACATGGTGTCGGCGAAGCTGAAGTCGACCGTGCCTACGTGTTCGCCGTAGGCACGCAACTTGACCAGCTCGAGGTAGTCATCGCAGAAGCTCCAGAAGAAGCTCTCGACGACCTCTAGGGCCCGGGTGTGGTCGTACTCCTCGAGTGCGGCGGTTGCTTGGGCCACGGTCTTCTTCAGCTGTTCGAGCAGCGCAGCATCCAGCGCCGTCAAAGCTATCTGCCGCTCCAGGTCGGCCGGAGGCTCGCCCGAAGCGATCGAGAGGGCGAACTTGGAGGCATTGAGGATCTTGATGGCAAGACGGCGCCCGACCCGCATGGTGTTCTCGTCCGCCGCGGTGTCGACCCCGGGCCTGCCGCTGGCGGCCCAGTAGCGCAGCGAATCGGCACCGTGCTTCTCGATCAGCGGCATCGGGGTCACCACGTTGCCCTTGGACTTGGACATCTTCTTGCGGTCGGGGTCCAGCACGAAGCCGGAAATGACGGTGTTCCGCCAGGGGAGTTCGCCCTGGGAGAGTGCGGAGCGGAGCACCGTGTAGAAGAGCCAGGTGCGGATGATGTCCTGTCCCTGCGGACGGAGGTCCATCGGGAAGAGACGTGCGAAGAGTTCGGGGTCCTCCTCCCATCCCGTTGCAATCTGAGGAGTGAGCGAGGAGGTGGCCCAGGTGTCCATGACGTCGCTGTCGCCGACGAAGCCGCCAGGCTCGCCGCGCTGGCCGGGATCGTATCCTGCCGGGGTGTCCTGGAAGGGGTCGATTGGCAGCTCGTCGTCGTCGGGGATGATCGGGTTCTGCCTATCGACGTTTCCGTCCTCGTCGATGGGGTACCAAACTGGGATGGGAATCCCGAAATAGCGCTGGCGGGAGATGTTCCAGTCCGAGGCCAGACCTCGAACCCAGTTGTCGTACCGGACCTTCATAAAGGGGGGGATCCAGTTGAGCTCCTCGCCGAGGCGCAGCAGCAGATCCTTGTGGTTCAAGGTGCGGATGTACCACTGCCAGGAGGTAACGACCTCGAGGGGCTTGTCACCCTTCTCGTAATACTTGACCGCATGCCTGATCCTGCGCGGCTCGGCCAGGAAGCACCGCCGCTCTTCCAACAGGGTCGCGATCGCCTTGCGCGCCTGCCGGACCGACTTGGCGGACATCTCCTCGTAGCATTCGGCGGCGCTTTCCGGATCCCGGCTGGGGAAGCGCTCGGAGGTGAAGTCGACAGGAACCAGGCGGTCGTAGCGGTCGATGATGGAGCGGGTGGGAAGCTCGAGGTCACGCCACCACTGGACGTCGGTCATATCACCGAAGGTGCAGACCATGGCCATTCCGGACCCCTTCTCAGGGTCGGCGAGGGGATGGGCGAGGATGGGCACCTCGATACCGAACAGCGGGGTGACGGCGCTCTTGCCGAAGAATTGGCTGTAGCGCTTGTCCTCCGGGTGGGCCACCAGAGCGACGCAGGCGGGGAGCAGCTCGGGGCGGGTCGACTGTATCTCGAGTTTGCCGGTGCCATCGGCGAGCTCGAAAGCGATCGAGAAGAACTCGCCGTCGGTCTCACGATCCTCGAGCTCGGCTTGGGAGACCGCAGTCTGGAAGTCCACGTCCCACAAAGTGGGGGACTCGGCGTGATAAAGGTGTCCCGTGCGGAAAAGGCGCACGAAGCTGAGCTGGCTCACCCGCTGGGAGCGCTGCCCGATCGTGGTGTAGGTCCTGTCCCAGTCCACCGAGAGCCCCAGCGTTCGCCACAGGTTCTCGAAGGCCTGCTCGTCCTCGGCGGTCAGCTTCTGGCACGCGGCGATGAAGTTGGTCCGCGAAACCGGGGCGTGGCGCTCCTTGGAGTCGGGTTTGGGTGTAGGGACGAAGTTTGGCACAAAGGGGATGGATGGGTCGCAGGTGATCCCATAGTAGTTCTGGACCCGGCGCTCGGTGGGGAGGCCGTTGTCGTCCCACCCCATCGGATAGAAGACGTTGTGGCCACGCATGCGCTTGAAGCGGGCGATGATGTCCGTGTGGGTGTAGGAGAGCACGTGCCCGGCGTGCAGCGATCCCGATACGGTCGGTGGCGGGGTGTCGATGGCGTAGATTGGGCGGCCTTCGTCAGCGGGGTCAAAGGCGTAGGTGTGCCGCTCGTCCCATACGGCGCTCCAGTTCGCCTCGAGGCCATCGAGTGTCGGCTTCTCCGGGACTGAATAGCTCATTTTCGCCTTTACCGTGTCTACTGTGATCCGCTTGCACAACAGCGCGACCGCAAGGATCGAGGAGCTGCATCCAGTGGTCCCCGGGACCGTAACGATGTACGTCTGCGGACCAACGGTCTACGACGTGCCGCACATCGGCCACGGGCGCTTCGTGCTCGTATTCGATATTTTACGCCGCTATCTGGAGCACTTGGGCTTGGCGGTAGTTCACGTCTCCAACATCACCGACGTGGACGACAAGATCTTGAAACGCGCCGCCGAGGAGGGTCGCGAGCCCTGGGACGTGGCGGCCACCTACGAGGGCGTCTGGTGGGATACCCTCGAAGCGCTCAACGTTCTCCGGCCGACGCATGTCCCGCATGCCACCGACTACATCGCCAAGATGATCGCGTTCATAGAAACCCTCGTCGAAGCGGGCAAGGCGTACCCGAGCTCCGATGGCGTCTACTTCGAGGTCTCCGGCGTACCCGACTACGGGCTCCTGGCCCACCAGAGCTTGGAGTCCCTGAGGTCCGGGGCCAGAGTCGAGGCGAACGAGAACAAGCGCTCCCAGCTCGACTTTGCGCTGTGGAAGCTCACGCCCGAGGACCGATGGGCCTGGGACTCCCCTTGGGGGCGCGGACGCCCGGGCTGGCATACCGAGTGTGTGGTCATGTCCGAGGACCTCCTGGGCCAGAGTTTCGACATCCACGGAGGCGGGTCGGACCTGATGTTCCCCCACCACGAGAACGAGCGCGCCCAGGCGGCGTGCCTCGGCCACGACTTCGCCCACATCTGGGTGCACAACGGTTTCCTGGTGGCGGGTACCGAGAAGATGTCCAAGTCGCTCGGCAATTTCATCACGTTGCCGGAGCTTGTGGGATCGAACGACCCCCGCTCCTACCGGCTGCTGGTACTGCAGGCGCATTACCGCTCCCCGCTTGCCGTCAGTGTCGATCTAGCAGCCGACGGTGCCAGGGCCCTCGCCCGCATCGACCAGGCGCTTGGCCGGCTGCAGGGAGAGGGGCTGGCGGGAGCCGAGCCCGATGCTTCGTTGATGGCGGCCTTCCACGAGGCGATGGACAACGACCTGGACACCCCGGCGGCGACGGCTCTGCTCTTTCAGAGCGTGACCAGGCTGAACTCGCTCTTGGACCAGAACGACCGTGATGGCGCGGCGGCAGTTGGCGCGGCCGTGGCCTCGTTCTGCTCGGTTCTGGGGCTTTCCGCCCTGCCGGCGGCGGCGGAGATTCCCGCCGAGGTGGCCGAGCTGTTCGCCCGCCGCGAGCAAGCCCGTGCCGATCGCGACTATGCACTCTCGGACACCCTCCGCGACCAGCTTGCCCAGCTTGGCTGGGTGGTGGAGGATGCCAAGGGCGGCGGGGTTCTCAAACCAAAGCTCGCCTGACCGGCGAGCGCGGGGGCGGCCCGGTGGGCCTCTGCCTTGTCGTGCCAGCTCCGGTTACTATATAGTAAGTTACTAACCAGTAACCGACTTTTACGCTTGCCGAGGTGTACGATGGCAGACTTTTCCATGGCACTCAACGAGGACCAGGAGTCCCTACAGAAGTGGGTGCACGATTTCGCCGAGAATGTGATGCGGCCCGCCGCACACGAGTGGGACGAAAGGGAGGAGACGCCCTGGCCCATCATTCGTGAGGCCGCCAAGATCGGGCTCTACTCCTTCGACTTCATCGCCAACGCCTATGCCGACAAGACCGGACTAACCATGGCTTTGGTCAACGAGGAGATGGCCTGGGGCGACGCCGGGATAGCGCTCGCCATCTTCGGCTCCACCCTGGCCGTGGCAGGCATCTTCGCCAATGGGACTCCGGAGCAGATCGGAGAGTGGATCCCTCAGTGTTTCGGAACGGCCGACGACCCCAGGCTTGCCGCCTTCGCCGTGACCGAGCCTGACGCGGGAAGCGACGTGAGCGCTCTCCGGACGCGCGCGGTATACGACGAGGCCACCGACACCTGGACCCTGAACGGGACCAAGACCTGGATCACCAATGGAGGCATTGCCGACATACACGTCGTGGTCGCAGCAGTCGATCCGGAGCTTGGCTCCCGCGGCCAGGCCTCGTTCGTCATCCCGCCCGGAACCCCCGGTCTGCGGCAGGGGCAGAAGTTCAAGAAGATGGGCATCCGGGCCTCCCATACCGCTGAGGTGATCCTGGAAGACGTGAAGATCCCCGGGCGCATGTTGCTCGGCGGGAAGGAGAAGCTGGACGAGCGCCTAGCGCGGGTGCGCGAGGGGCGGCGCTCTTCCAGCCAGGCGGCGATGGCCACCTTCGAGGCCAGCCGCCCGATGGTCGGTGCTCAGGCGCTCGGCATCGCGCGTGCGGCGTACGAATATGCGCTCGACTACGCCAAGGAGCGCAAGCAGTTCGGCAAGGCCATCATCGAGAATCAGGCCATTGCCTTCAAGCTCGCCGACATGGCGATGCGCGTGGAGGCCTCACGCCTCCTGGTCTGGCATGCGGCCTGGATGGCGGCCAGTGGGACTCCCTTTACCAAGGGCGAGGGCTCGATGTCCAAGGCCTTTGCCGGTGAGACCGCCGTTTGGGTCACCGAGCAGGCCATCCAGATCATGGGCGGCTACGGATACGTGCGGGAGTATCCGGTGGAGCGCTGGCACCGCGACTCCAAGATCTACACCATCTTCGAAGGCACCAGCGAGATCCAGCGCCTGGTGATAGCCAGGTCGATCTCGGGGATCCGCATCCCCTAGCCGGTGAATACGATCGTGCGCCGGCCCGCCAGGACCACCCGGTCCTCGGCGTGCAGGCGCACAGCTCGGGCGAGCACCGCCCGTTCGATATCGCGTCCGATGGCGATCAGCTCCTCGGGCTCGGTGGCATGCGTGACGGGCTCGACATCCTGGGCGATAATCGGGCCCTCGTCCAGCTCCGCGGTCACGTAGTGGGCGGTCGCGCCGATCAGCTTGACTCCGTGCTCGTAGGCCTGATGATAGGGCTTGGCGCCCCTGAAGCCGGGCAGGAACGAGTGGTGGATGTTGATGATCCTTCCGGCGTAGCGCCGGCACACCTCCGGGGAAAGGATCTGCATGTAGCGGGCGAGCACCACGTCGTCGATCTCGTTCTCCTCGATCAGCTTCGCCAGCTCTCTGCCTGCCTCTTCGCGGTTGGAGGGAGTCGCCTCCAGCTGCACGAATGGTATTCCGTGGCGTGCAGCCAAGGGCTCCAAGTCGGGATGGTTGGAGACGACGAGCGGGATATCCGCGGGGAGTTCGCCGAGCTGGCGCCGGTAGAGCAGGTCCGTCAAGCAATGGTCGAGCCTCGAGACCATCACCAGCATCCGGTGGCGGCGTTCCAAGGGGCGCAGTCCGATGGTTGCATCGAATGGCGCCAAGTTCGCAGCCAGCCTCGCGGCCGGATCCCCATGACTGTCGAAGCAGGTCCGAATGCAGAAGCGGCCGGTCACCGGATCGGAGAACTGGTCGCTCTCCACGATGTTGCCCTCCGCCTCCACGATGGCTTGGGCCGTGGCCAAAACGATCCCAGGGCGATCCTGGCATGTGATCCTCAACACGTAGCGCCGCATGGGTACAGTATTTCCCCTTCAGGCCGCTCCTACGGCCGGGCGGGTCAAACCCGATCCTGACTGTCCGGGCCGCCTTGCTCAAGTGGGAGGCGGCCGCCCGGCCCCAATCCACGCGCCGACGTCGCCGACTGTGACCCGTGCCCCAAGACTCGGCGAATCGTGACTACCGGTGGTGGCGCAGCTCGCTCCGGCACTTTCGAGCGGCCAGTTCGCCCTTCGTGGGCAAGAGGCCGGCCTGTGGCAACGCCCCGTGCTACTGTGCGTCTCGGAGTGCAGCAAGCTGTGGCGCGGGAGGTGCGCGATGGCGGTCACCGAGATTGCGACGAGGTTGGTGATCTTCCTAGGCGAGGACGATCACTTGGGCCGCCGGCACCTTTATGAAGTATTGCTCGAGCGCGCCCGCGAAGAGGGCATGGCGGGCGCCACGGTGTGGCGAGGGATTGAGGGTTTTGGTGTGTCGGGCCGAGTCCGCGCCGGGCGCTTTCCTGACGCCTTGCGGCAACCCCCCATTGCCGTGGAGGTGCTCGATGGTCCCGAACAAGTTGACGCCTTCCTGGGTGCCGTGCGAGAGCTGGCGCCGTACTGCTTGGTCATCCGCGAGACAGTCCGTATGACTCACTTCCGGTCGTCACCTGCTTCGACTCTCGACGATCCTGCACTTCAGTCGTAGCGGCGAGGCGAGGTGCCCTTAGGGCGTCGGCATCCCACCAATTGCACCGATTACCAGCGACTCAGGGCCGAGGTGAGCCCCCACGGTCGGATCGAGCAAGGTGCAAAAGCGGGACGGCAGGCCCAGCATGCCGGAGACATGTTCGACCACCGCGTCGATGTCCGATGCATCCCCGTGAGCGATTGCCCACGCGTCGAGGCGGTCGCCGGCGACATGCCCTACATGCGCGAGCAGTTCGTCAATGGCCGCTTTGCGGTTCCTGGCCGAGCGGCAACACCCGACCACGGATCGCAAGCACGAGCGGATGGTTCTGAGCTAAGTGATGTGAAGGCAAGGGGCCGGCGTGCTTGCTGCGCCTCAGGCTTTCAACTTCGTGCACCAGTGCAAAAGCGTGGAGCCTTTCCGGCAGCCGCAACACGCGATCTACTGGCATCTGGCCGGGAGAATTGGCGAGAATCGCAATGTCTAGCTCGTCGACAACCAGGCCGGCACCAACGCTGAGCGATCGGGTGTCCACTACCACTTCCCTCGGATCCCGAAAGCCCGGCGGCCTCTTTACCGTGCTCAAAGGCCGAGCTCAAGCGGCTTGAGACGTGGATGGCGAAGACCAAGCCGGAGTGCTGATATGCGGCCGCAATCTCTTGGATGCCAGGTGGCGTGGTGGGCGGGTAGTGGCCCTGGCGCAGCGTCGCCCAGAAATCCGTTACGCAGCCGACGAGCGGCGCGTCCCCGCCCCACACCTTTCCCGGCACGATGCGCACATACTCCGAGGCCAAGAGCGTGGCAGGCAGGTCGACGGCCCCGTCGGTAACGATAAGCACGGACACCGCCTTCTTCTTGAGTGAGGAATCGCGCGGCCAGACGGTCGGTGGATGCCAGAACTCAGACCACGAGTACCGGACAGGGGTGGTGACGCAGCAATCCCTCGAGCGACTGGCCGATTCCGCGGTGCATGACCTGCTCGCGACCGTGTCCTCCGACGACCACGATGTCGAAACCGTGTTCAGCCGCGTACGCGGCCATGGCTCTCCCGGGGTCGTCGGCGTAGAGTACCTCGGTCGAGACCTCCACTTGGTCGGGCGTGGGAACCTGTGCCAGGCCTTGAGAGAGATTTTCGCGCTCCGCTTCGGCGGCGCGGAGCGCCTCCTCCTCGGTCTCGCTATGGGCCGGTGGCCGCACGACCAGAAGTACGTGGGCTTCGCCGCGCAGGTCCGCAGCCAATGCGATGGCGGTTCTAAGGGCGTCGTGGGCCGCGTTGGAGCCATCGAAACCCACAAGGATCCGCCGGAACGCGCCGGAACGCGGAGGTTCGCCGAATGGAGCCGTGTTGGCCATGATCCCTCCCGGTTAGCGCAGTGCCGCCGTCAGCGCCAGTGCGATCAATAGTGCTATCAACATGTAAGAAACGTAGGCATTTAGGCGACCCGATTGAAGTTTCTTTGCGGCCGAGGTTGCCGCAAGCGCAATCTCCCGCAGAGGACGATACAGGTAGGTCTCGACCGGCTCGACAACGCGGGTGACCGTCTCCAGGTGAAGATGCTCGCCTTGCGCATCATCGTCGTCATCTTCGACTGGGAGGGTCAACCTGGTGGTGCCCAGGATGTTTCCGAGCACATGCCGGATTGGGTTTGCGAAG
>JAJYPE010000060.1 GCA_021795585.1 Actinomycetes bacterium
GGCACCGCGCGGGGCGATGTTTCCGCCCAGGGAGACCCGCTCATTCATGAGCGTTGTGATCGCTACGTTCCAGCCTTTACCTACGTCCCCCAGCCGCTGCGCGTCAGGAATGCGAGCGCCGTTGAAGTAGACCTCGTTGAATTCCGCTTCGCCTGTCATCTGGCGCAGGGGCCGAACCTCGATGCCTGGAGAACGCATATCGACGATGAAATAAGTGAGGCCGTTGTGCTTGGGCACGTTGGGGTCGGTCCGGATCACCAGCATTCCCCAGCTTGCAACATGCGCGAGTGTTGTCCACACCTTCTGCCCGTTGATAACCCACTCGTCCCCGTCGCGCTCTGCTCTCGTGGCAAGCGAAGCGACGTCGCTGCCGGCGTTTGGCTCGGAAAAGAGCTGACACCAGATCTCCTCGGTGGTGAACATCGGCCGGAGTACGCGCTCCGCCAGTTCACGCTTGGCGTAGGTAGCCACCGTCGGGGCGCCCATGCCGATCCCTATGGGGTTGCGCGCGAAGTTGTTGGGCGCTCCTACCGAGCGCAGGCGCGAGGCCACTTGATCGTTAAAACTGGGGGAGAGTCCAAGACCCCCCATTCCGACCGGGAAGTGCACCCAGGCCAAACCGAGGTCGTACTGGGCCCCCCAAAACTCCTGCGGCGGCGTCTTGTCGGGCGGGAACTTGGTCAACAGCTCGTCGAGCCTCTCCTGTAACAGGGTTGTCTGATCCTGATCCGCCTCTCGCGCGGCGTGCATCGTCGACATGGCTGCCTTTCAGGGGTTCACGTGCGCCTGATCCGGGGGTCCGGCCGGGTCATCCCGATGTTACTACGCGGTCGTCAAAAGGTTTGCTACAAAACAATCTCCGGCTGAACGGTGACCTGCCCTGCGGATGCCCTCGGGTTTTGCCCGGCCCGCGGTCCGAAGATGGCGGTGCGGGAGGCGCGCTACTTGTGGCGGAGCGAGATCGCCAGATCGGGTTTCAGGATCGACGCGAGATATCGCGGCCAGATAGTCGTCCCGTGGCAGGTGTACTTGACCTCGTCCCCCTCAGCGGCATCGAAAGCGACGGCAGGGCTCGTATATCTCCCTGCCCGGATTTGCAGCGAGTGGTGACCTGAAGCTATCTGGGTCACGATTTGCGAATCGTGCTCAATCGACCCGACCGACGAGCCGTCGACGGAAACGTCGAAAGTACCACGGCGCAGTTCAATGCCGATCGCCTTCCGTGTCAACCTGAGCGTCGCCGACATTACTTACCTACACATTCCTGACACTTCTTCAGCCCTGGCGGGCACTGTGCCACAAGGCCCATCGCCGTCGCGGCAAGTGCGGACCCTGAGGCCCGCGGTCGATCAACTGCGCGGAATTTGTGGCCAGGTGGCGCCCCGGACAACATTCTTGCGCATTGTCGAGCGGACGTACGTCGGATTGCGATTTCCCGCCTGCGGGCTAGTACCCGTTGGGCAGTGCGGGGGCGACCCTCGCGGCCCGAAATACCCCAGATCCCCCCACGCGGATCGACCGGCCGACTGCCCCAAGACCTGAACCAGGGGTTCGGGCTGATCCGTCCCAAGTGCCGCAATTCTCCAGCCGGCGCCGTTCCCCATAGCTGCGGTGGCCCGGGCGGCATTTGCGGTGTCAACGCCGGTCGAAAACTGAGCCAGTAGCAAGGGTCGAAAACTGAGCCACTCCAATCAGACAGATTGGAGGCATGATCACAGTCGAAGAGTGGGCACTGATTCGCCACCTGCACCTCGCTGAAGGAATCTCCCAGCGGCGCATCGCCGAGAAGCTGGGGGTGACGCCCTCTCCTTTACCCGGCTTCGAGACATGACTTGATTGACGCCGGGAAAACTCATTACACATCTTCGCAAGCTGGAGGCCGGTGGTTACCTTGACTGCGGCAAAACCAGGAGCGGCGGCGCCTCGCGGACGACGGTCACGCTGCTCGGCACTTGAGGCAAGCACCATGGTGCTGGGCAATATCCTCGACGGGCTCCGAGCTTGGCTCTTCCGGCTGGCGGCTCGATTGCGGGCGCCAGGATCCCTTGCCAAGTCGAAAGAGGGTTTCGAGCGGGAATCGTTGCCGGATGGTTCCCACCGGCGCTCGGAGTGCTTCCTGGATACGGTCCGCGACGGGCCCCAACTTTGGTTTGGAACGCGCTCTAAACGGTGGCAAGATCAACTATGTGACTACTTTCCAACTTACCGAAGAGCATCGGCAATTCCGTGACGTGCTGCGCAACTTTGCAGAGACCAAGATCGCGCCTCGCGCGGCGCAAGTTGATCGCGAAGCGAAGTACTCCTGGGAGAACTTCAAGGACTGCGTCGCAATGGAGCTGCCTGGCCTGGGGCAGCCGGCCGCATACGGAGGAGCAGGCGCGGATTACGTGACCCAAGCAATCATGGCTGAGGAACTCGCCAGAGTTTGCGCTTCGACTTCGCTCATGATGCTGATCTCCAAGCTGGGGACGATACCCATCATCTACTGGGGCTCGGACTACCTGAAGCAGAAGTACCTTCCGGCGGTTGCTTCGGGGCAGGCGCAGGCCTCCTATGCACTCTCGGAGGCGGACGCGGGCAGCGACGTTGCCGCGATGAAGACCACCGCTGTCCGCGATGGTGACTATTACGTGTTGAACGGCACCAAGTACTGGATCACCAACGCAGGGATATCCGACACATACACCGTGTTTGCCAAGACCGATACCTCGGCCGGCCACCGAGGCATAAGTGCGTTCGTTGTGGAGGCGGACTGGGGAGTCAAGGTGACCAAGCTCGAGGAGAAGCTGGGCATCAAGGGCTCTCCGACCGGCGAGATTTTGCTCGAGAACGTGAGGGTTCCTAAGGAGAACCTGATCGGCGAGGAGGGTCAGGGCTTTTATATCGCGATGGGCACTCTTGACCGCTCGCGCCCGACCATCGGCGCGCAAGCTGTCGGCATCGCCCAAGGCGCACTGGACTACGCGGTTGGTTACATGCGAGAGCGTAAGGCGTTTGGGCACCCGATAGCGGACTTCCAGGGGCTCCAGTTCATGGTGGCGGATATGTCGGCCAAAGTGGAAGCCGCTCGTGGACTTGTTTACCGGGCCTGCTCCTTGGTCGACCATGACCCCGAAGGGGACCTTTCCCGTATCGGAGCCAGCGCCAAGATGTTCGCCTCCGACGTTGCCATGTCGGTGACCGTTGATGCCCTTCAGCTCTTGGGTGGATACGGCTATACCAAGGACTTCCCCCTGGAACGCATGATGCGCGACGCGAAGATCACTCAGATCTACGAGGGCACGAACCAGGTTCAGCGGATCGTTATCGCCAAGCGCGTCATCGGCTGAGCGCGTCGAGACTCGTCAATAGAGAAGGACAGGAAAGTGATTGATCGAGTAGGAGTCGTTGGCTGCGGCCTCATGGGGGCGGGCATCGCCGAGGTTGCGGCGCGAAAGGGAATCGACGTGGTGGTCACCGAGGCCGACCCGATCGCTCTCGGGCGTGGCCGGTCACGCATCGAGTCGTCGCTCGCAAGGGCGGTGAAAGCTTCCAAGATCACCGAGGACGAGCTCGATGCGGCCATCTCACGTATCCGCTTCGAGACCGATATCGCCGCCCATTTCGACCGTGAACTGGTGGTGGAGGCCATAGTGGAGAACGAGGTCGCCAAGGTCGACGTGTTCAAGCGACTGGACGAGGTAGTCGAGTCGGAGTCGGCGATCCTGGCCTCCAATACCAGCTCGATCCCCATTATGAAGCTCGGCGTGGCAACCAAGCGGCCGGAGCAGGTGATAGGGATCCACTTCTTCAATCCGGTTCCGGTCCTGCCTCTGGTGGAGCTGGTCCGCTCGCTTTTAACGGCTGAAACAGTTCGCATCCGTGCCGAAGAGTTCGCGTCGAAGTCGCTTTCGAAGCACGTGATCCACTCCAAGGACCGGGCCGGCTTCATTGTTAACGCCCTCTTGATTCCCTACATTCTCTCCGCGATCCGAATGATGGAGTCGGGGTTCGCCACCGCCGAGGACATTGACACGGGGATGGTTGAGGGTTGCGCGCATCCAATGGGGCCGCTGGCTCTTTGCGACCTCATCGGGCTTGATACGACCATGGCCGTCGCCGACTCCCTGTACCAGGAGTTCAAGGAGCCGCTTTACGCTCCTCCTCCGCTCCTCCTGCGCATGGTTGAGGCTGGGCTCATGGGACGCAAGTCCGGCCGTGGCTTCTACGAATACAAGCCGCGCTAAACGCGGACAAGTAATCCGCCGCCAGCGGCGGCGGATTACTCAGATGTCGATCTCCTCTGCCGCCTCGGCGGTGGCCGCGTTGGCGAGGATGTCGGCGAAGATAGCCGGAGGCTCGCTCCAAATGATCGCGTCGCCTCCCTCCTGAATGGCTCGCCAAACGCGCTCGGGCGTAGCGGGCATGTCGATGTGGCGAACTCCCAAGTGCGCTAACGCGTCGACGATCGCGTTCTGGACGGCTGGCGTCGAGCCGACAGTCGCGGATTCTCCGATCCCCTTGGCGCCAAGCGGGTTGAGGGGTGACGGTGTCTCGGTGTTCGCGGTCTCGAACGAGGGCAGCTCGGCGGCCGATGGAACCAGGTACTCGGCCAGGCTCAGGTTGCGGGGCGTGCCCCATTGATCGTATGACATCTCTTCAAACAGCGCCTGGGCAATTCCTTGTGCGATTCCGCCGTGCTGTTGTCCTTCCACCACCAAGGGGTTAAGAACCCTCCCGCAATCGTCTACGGCGATATGGCGTAATGCCCTGACGCGGCCGGTCTCCGTGTCGACCTCGACGACGGAGACGTGCGCCCCGAAGGGGAAGGTAGCGCCGGCCTGCTTGAAGTCACCCTGGTAGGCAAGCTCTTCTCCCTGATGCGCCGCCTGGTCGCGCAGCTCGCTCCAGCCGAGCGAGATCGAAGGCGAGCCCGCAACGTGGAGGCGGCCCTCATCGGAGACCACGATGTCCTCGGGGTCCGCTTCGAGGCGGTTCGCCGCCACCCTCCGGGCAATTGCCAAAACTTCTTTGGCGGCCTCGGCTACGGCAGTCCCTCCGAGCTGGAGCGATCGGGAGCCCCCCGTTCCGCCCCCGCGGGGAACCTCGTTGGTGTCGGACTGTATGAACTCGATATTTTCCATGGGGATCTTCAGAGTGTCGGAGACCAGCATGGAGAAGGTGGTTTGGTGGCCCTGTCCATGGCCGGAGGTTCCGACCCTGATGACCGCCCCTCCCTCCTGCGTAATCTCGACAGCCCCGAACTCCGAGCCGCCTCCACCCGCGGTCACCTCCACGTAGCAGGAGATCCCGATGCCGAGCGCGAGTGGATCGCCATCCTGGCGACGCCTCGCCTGCTCCTTGCGGAGCTCCTCGTATCCGGCGAGCTCGAGCGCCTTGTGCAGCGGGCTTTGGTAATCTCCCGAGTCGTAGGTCGGGCCCATCAGGGTCTTGTAAGGGAAGCTTCCCGTGGGAATCATGTTGCGCAGGCGGAGCTCCGCAGGGTCCATACCAATTTCGGCGGCCGCCATGTCGACGATTCGCTCCAGGAATGAGGCAGCCTCCGGCCTGCCCGCTCCGCGGAGCGCCCCGACCGGGGCGGTCGTGGTCGACGCCGCGGCCGCGAGGAAGGACACCTTAGGAATCTCGTACACGCCTTGAGCCATCGACTTGGTCGAGCCGAGCACCAGGCCGCCGCCGAAGCCTCCCTCGGCGCCGGCGTCGCCGATCATGCGGCATCGCATGCCGGTGAAGCGCCCATCGCGGGTGAGGCCGAGCTCCACGTACTGAACCTGGCCACGGCCCTGCATCGAAACCAAGTTCTCTTCACGCGTCTCCACCCAGCGCAGCGGAGCGCCTGAGAGTTGCGCCGCCCTTGCCACGGCAAGGTACTCGGGCGCTAGGCCGGCCTTGCCGCCAAAGCCGCCACCGACGTTCGGGGAGATGACTCGTAGCCCGTCCTTCGAAACCCCGATCGCCTTGGCCAGCTTGTTCTGGAAGAGGTGCGGCATCTGCGTTGAAACGTAAACGACCATCGGCGCGTCCGCGGTGGCCGGGTAGGCGGCGATGGAGTTGGTCTCCATCGGAACCACCGCCATGCGCTGGTTGATGAACCGCCCGGCGACAAGGACCTCGGCTCCTGAAAGCGGATCGTGGTCGTTTCCAGCGGCGATCGAGCCGACCAGGTTCCTCTCGATCTGCTCGTCGATCACGGGCGCGCCAGGGGCGAGGGCCTCTTCCATGTCCACTACCGGATCGAGTTCCTCATATTCGACGATCACGGCTTCCGCCGCGTCTTCGGCGGCGGCACGCGATTCCGCGACAATCAGGGCAATAGGCTCCCCGACGAAGCGGACCCGGTCGACCGCCAGCGCGGGTCGCATCAGCTTGGGGTTGAGGGGGAATGCCGGAACGTATTCCTCAAGGTCCAGGTCGGCCGCCAACCAAACCGAGTGGACTCCCGGCATCGAGCGTGCGTCCTCGACATCGATCCCGGTGATGCGCGCGTGTGCCACGGTCGAGCGCACGAAGTAGCAGCGCAGTGCCCCGGGGTGCTCGAGATTGTCAACGTATGTGGCGCGCCCTCGCAAGAGTTGTGGATCCTCAACCCTGGTTACGCGCGTCCCGAGTATCGAGCCAGTCATGCAAGCCTCCCGAACCTGTTTCGTCGAATTGCGGCCGTGCCTACGGCAGTATCTGGCCAGCAGGATTGGCGTGGCAAGAGCACGCCCGACCTGGCCAGTTTATGCGAATGAACTTGCCAAGGGAGAGGGGACGCCGCCTAAGGGCAACAGCACCGGCGACAAATAGGCTGGACCCAATCCTTGTATCCCCGCATGGGAACGGCATGGGCGCGCTCCGCCAGGCATGCCGAGAATGAAGAAAAGCCATGATGAAAGTAAGATTTGCCCCCTCGCCGACCGGCTACTTCCACGTAGGTGGCGCGCGAACCGCCTTTTACAACTGGATGATGGCCCGGAAAGCGGGCGGCAACTTTGTCCTGCGCATAGAGGACACGGACGCCGAGCGGAACCGCGAGGAATGGGTCGATGGAATCCTCGATGCGCTGAGTTGGCTGGGAGTCACATGGGACGAGGGGCCGTTTCGCCAGAGCGAGCGACTGGGGCTGTATGCGGAGGCGGCTTCACGGCTCTATGAAGCCGGTGCGGCCTACTACTGCACCTGTACCCGCGAGGAAATCGATGCTCGCACCCAGGCGTCGGGAGGCAAGCCTGGTTATGATCGCCACTGCCGAGATCGTGGCTTGGGGCCGGAGTCGGGGGGAGCACTTCGTTTCAAGGTTCCGCTCCCCGGTGTGACGACTTTTGTCGATCTGGTGCGCGGTGAAGTTGCAGTCGAACACGAGAACATCGAAGACTTTGTCCTGATCAAAGGGAATGGGGCGCCTCTGTTCGTTTTGGCCAACGTCGTAGACGATATCGACATGGGCATTACTCATGTCGTCAGGGCCGAGGAGCACCTCCCGAATACCCCGAAGTCGATCTTGGTATTCACGGCGCTCGGCGCTGAACTGCCGGCCTTCGGCCACGTGCCGGTGTTGGTGAACGAGAAGCGCCAAAAGCTTTCCAAGCGGCGTGACCGCGTAGCGGTGGAGGACTACCGCAACATGGGCTATTTGGCTCCCGCGATGATCAACTATCTGGCATTGCTCGGCTGGAGCCCCAAGGACGGGCGCGAGTTCATGACAGTCGAGGAGATGACCGAGGCATTCGATATCGGCGGAGTCGGCCACTCGCCCTCGTTCTTCGACGAGAAGAAGATGGCGCACTTCAACGGCGTATATATTCGCGCACTTGCTGACGACGCTTTTACGGAAGCGAGCCTCCCTTTCCTTGCGCGCAACGCCTGGTGGGTAGGGAACGAGGGGCAGTTGGGCGCCTATGGCCGCTTGGCGCCGCTCGTCAAGGAGAGGGTTTCCGTACTCTCCGAGGTGTCCGATCTGGTGCGACCCATTTTTGAGGAACCGCTTTCGCTCGTCGAGGCTGACGTCGAGAAGGAGATCGTCTCCAATCCGGCGGCTCGCCAGACGCTGAGTGACGTCGCAAGGCGGCTCAAGGAGGTTCGAGAGTTCGAGCCTGCTTCTTTGGAGGCGGCAGTCCGGGGCTACGCCGAAGAGCGCGGTCTAGCGCTTCGCAAGATACAGGCGCCGTTACGGGTCGCCACGACCGGGTCGCGGGTCGGTCTTCCCCTCTTCGAGACCTGGGCCGAGATCGGCCGCGATCGGGTGCTGGAGCGCCTGGAGCGCTTTTGCTGAGTCGCCCCCCGGCAAGCGGAGGTGCCTTGGCATCCGACTGCACGGAGCACCTGGCTTGATCAGGCTCATGTTCAAGGCCGTGTCGATCGTGATTCTCCTCGCCGTCGCCTACTTTGCGTACAACCTCTACCAGGTGTATTCCTTTGGCCAGCACGATTACGCCCGGCCCACGCGGGCGGAGGTGGTGCTTGGAGCCGCTGAGTACGACGGAGTGCCATCGGGAGTGCTCCGTTCGCGGCTCGATCATGCCTTGGCTCTCTTCAAGGAGGGCTATGTCCATGTGATCATCACAACCGGCGGCTCGGAGAAGGGCGATATCTTCAACGAGGCCGAAGTCGGGGCGCGCTACCTTCGGAGCAAAGGCGTTCCCTACGCAGACGTGATCGCGGTTCCCACCGGCAACGACACCTACCAGTCGATGGTGGTGGTAGCTGAGGTCCTGCGGTCAATGCGACTCGAGCAAGCGATCTTCGTATCGAATCGCTTTCACGAATACAGGGTGCATGCGATCGCCGCCGGCCTCGGCGTAACCGACTACTCCTCGCCGGTCACTGCCTCGACCATACATGGACGTAGCCTGCTGGACTATTACCTGCGTGAGGCACTCGCGGTCTCGGCCGGCAAGTTGGTCGGGTACAAATTACTGAGTGTCCTCAGGCATGGAAGCTGAGGCGCGCGGTTAAAGTGGGAGTACCCTTTCGGGGGTGGTGTAATCGGCAACACAGCAGGTTCTGGCCCTGCCATTGAGGGTTCGAGTCCTTCCCCCCGAGCTTTTTTGCGATGAACTCTCACCATTCTGGCGCGTGGCGACAATGTCGTCGAGCGCAGCGCCAGGGCAGCTCCCCTCCCACTTGAGCACCTTCCTCGCCATAGGGTAGAGACGATCTGGGGCAATCGCGGCGGACGCGTACGCTGTCTCGAGACCTTCCCGTTATGATGGTATTCCCGGCGTGAGCCGCTTGGCCCCATCGTCTAGAGGCCTAGGACACCACCCTCTCAAGGTGGAGACACGGGTTCGAACCCCGTTGGGGCTGCCATTCAAGGAACAGGGCTCCGGCCGGGGAATTCGGTGAGCCTGGCCGTCAGTTACCGCGCTGACCTTCGCATATCAGAGTGAGTCCAGCTCCCAGGAGCCAAATGTCCTTCGCCACCGCCATTCCTGCGTGAGTCGGCCAAAAACTCCCAGGCTTGTGCAAAGCAGGCGTGCGCAGATACATGCCGAGCAGCCCTGAGGCGAAACCGGTCAGGGCGGCACCGGCAAGGCGATTGGGCAAGAAGGGGACCAAGAGCGACGCGCCAACTCCCATCTCCGCAATCGATAGGGCTTTGGCGAATTGCGCGGGTTCCACCTGATCCAAGAAGGGGTAGGCGCCGCTTGCCATGCCGTGCAGGCCTTTGGCCCTCTCTTCGGTCGCCTGCCGCTTCTCCAACCCCGAATGGAGAACGAAGGCGCCTATGGCCACCCTCGCCGGAATCTCGCGCCAAGGGATCTTCATTGTGCCTCCCGTATCCACAGCGCCGGCCGACCGTGCACGACGCGCTTATTACCGGGCGTGTTGGCCGGATTCGGCGATGCCGGTCCAGTCCTTTTACTCCGATGGTAGTCCGCCGCCGGCCGACCCTGCCATTGGCGGGCGGGCCCGGGTCACCGTTGGCCGAGCAGTTCCGCGCTGAGGCGCTACCATCGGAGCATGTTGCGTCCTGAAAACTGGATCAACCCAGCGGGTGAGAGTCCCGCCCGGGTAAAGGCCGGAAAGCCCGGTAGCAGGCCCCGGTTCGTCGTCGAGAGGCGGCGGGCTGAGCGGGGCGTCAAGAGC
>JAJYPE010000061.1 GCA_021795585.1 Actinomycetes bacterium
GCCAACCGCGCTTACCGCCAGGATCGCGCCTGGCTGCAAATCGCGCTCGAAAGTCCTCCCCGCGTCGTGCGATACGAAGAGCTCCGGCCCGTAGGCGAAGACGTCGCCCTGGCCATCACTGGCCACCTCGGAAACTCCCATATAGTTCCCGCAGGTGAAGTGCCCGAAGGTCGCCGGGGTGGCGAATACTCCCGGCGATCCCTGCTGCGCCACCGCCATTGCGCAGCCCTGGGCGGAATACTGCTCCCAGAAGAGCCCCCAGGCCTGCCCCGGCGCCGGGAAGTCGACCCAGACGGGGTAATACTGGACAGCCTGGGTCGAGGGCGAGGTGCCGCCGATGGTCGAGGTGGTCGCGGGACCGGAAGCAGCGGGGCTCGAGCCCGTCGAAGCCGACGAGCAGGCTGCGGCGACCAGGGCGAGAATCACCAGCGTGGCAATGCGCATGGCCGCGGTCATGCTTGCCTTCGGAGCGCCATAGCGGCGCGGCGAGACGGCTACTCGGGACCGCCAGGCACCGGCCGTGGAAAAGGAGGTGTCATCCACGCGTCGGACAATAGCAGCAACAGGACCGATCAACCGTTTCGGTCCTGCAAATGGTCCGGCTCCCTCGAGCGGCTCGGGATGCCTCAGCGCGAGTCCGACGCCTCCCCGGCGCCGCCCATATGGCGGAGCACAGCTTGGGCCGCGGCCAAACGGGCGATCGGCACCCGGAAGGGCGAGCAGGAGACGTAGTCGACCCCCGCCGCAACCAGGATGTCGATGGAGGCTGGATCGCCTCCGTGCTCGCCACAGACGCCCACTTTCAGGCCCGGCTTCGTGGAGCGGCCCCGCTGGATGCCGATTCGCACCAGCTCGCCCACGCCTCCGGCGTCGAGGGTCTTGAAGGGGTTCGCCGGAAGGAGGCCCTCATCGATGTAGGTGGCCATCATCCTTCCCTCCACGTCGTCGCGGGAGAAGCCAAAGGTCATCTGGGTTAGGTCGTTGGTGCCGAAGGAGAAGAAGTCGGCCGCTTCGGCGATTTCGTCCGCGCGTATGGCCGCCCTGGGCGTCTCGATCATGGTGCCGATGGTGAACTTCATTCGTGCCGCCGGCGAAGAGGCGATCGCCTCCTCGACCCAGGTGCGGGCCAGCGCCAGCTCGGCACGGGCGACCGTCAGGGGGATCATGATCTCCACCACCGGATTCAGCCCCTCTTTGACCAGCTCGGCGGCGGCCTCCATCAGCGCCCGCACCTGCATGGAATAGAGCCCCGGCTTCATGACGCCCAGCCGCACACCCCGGGTACCCAGCATCGGGTTCACCTCGCGCCAGGCCTTCGCCGCTTGGAAGAGCCGATGCTCCTCCTCGGTGAGGCCGACCGAGACCTCCTTGATGGCCATCTCCTCGATATCGGGAAGGAACTCGTGCAAGGGGGGATCCAGGAGGCGCACCGTCACCGGCAGGCCGTTCATCGAGCGCAATATCTCCTTGAAGTCCGCTCGCTGCACCACCCGGAGCTCCTCCAGGGCGTCGCCCTCGTCGGCCGGGTTCTCGGCCAGGATCATTTTGCGAACGATGGGCAGCCGGTCCTCGGCCAGGAACATGTGCTCGGTCCGGCAGAGTCCGATTCCCTCGGCGCCGAAGTGCCGGGCAATGGCGGCATCGGGGCCGGTATCGGCGTTGGCCCGCACCGCCACCAAGGAGCGGCGGATCTCATCCGCCCAGGAGAGGATGGTCTCGAACTCCTTGGAGGGCTCGGAGACGGATACCTCGACGGCCCCCAGGACTATCTCGCCACTGGTGCCGTCGATGGAGATCTCGTCCCCCTCGACGACGGTGATGCCGGAGGCCACGAAGGAGCGGCCCATGATGTGCACCGAATCGGCGCCCACAACCGCCGGCTTGCCCCAGCCACGCGCCACAACGGCGGCGTGGCTCACCAGGCCCCCACGGGCCGTGACGATGCCCTCGGCGGCCAACATGCCGGCCACGTCGTCGGGGGACGTCTCCTTGCGCACCAATATCGTCCGCTCGCCGCGCTTGGTGGCGTCCACCACATCCTCGGGGCTGAAGTAGACCCTGCCCACCGCCGCACCCGGGCTGGCGCCCAGGCCCTTGGCGATCACGTGCACGTTGCGCGTGGCGAACTGGGGGTGGAGCACCTGGTCAAGATGTTCCGCAGTGACACGCAGAACGGCCTCGGAGCGGGTCAGTTCTATGCCGGGATCGGTATGCATGTCGACCGCCATCTTGAGGGCCGCCCGCCCGGTCCGCTTCCCGACGCGTGTCTGGAGCATCCAGAGCTTGCCCTGCTCGATCGTGAACTCGATGTCGCACATGTCGCGGTAGTGGAGCTCGAGGCGCTTGAATATGGTGACCAGCTCTTTGAAGATCTCCGGGAAGCGCCTGCCGATGGCCGAAAGGGGCTCGGTGTTGCGCACGCCGGCCACTACGTCCTCTCCCTGGGCGTTTACCAGGAAGTCCCCGTAGGCGCCTTTTTCCCCGGTGGCGGGGTCACGGGTGAAGGCCACCCCGGTGCCGGAGTTCTCGTCACGATTTCCGAAGACCATGGCCTGTACGTTGACCGCAGTGCCCAGGTCGTGGCTGATGCCCTCCCGCTGGCGGTAGGCGATCGCCCTCTCGCCGTTCCACGAGGAGAAGACCGCCTCTATGGCTCCGCGCAGCTGGTCGCGAGGATCCTGGGGGAAGGGCTTGCCGCACTTGCTCTCCACGATCTTCTTGAACGAGGAGACGAGGTAGCGGAGAAGGGCGGTGGGGACCTCGGCGTCGCTCTTGGCTCCCGCCAGCTCCTTGGCCGCCTCGAAGAGATGGTCGAAGGCTTCCCCCTTGATGCCGAGCACTATGCGCCCGTACATCTGGATGAACCGGCGGTAGGAGTCGTAAGCGAAGCGCTCGTCGGAGGTCTGCTTGGCCAGGCCGTCGACGCTTTGGTCGTTGAGGCCGAGATTGAGCACCGTGTCCATCATCCCGGGCATCGAGAACTTGGCGCCGGAGCGGACCGAGACGAGAAGAGGATCGGCGGGATCGCCCAGCTTCTTGCCCATGCGCCGCTCCAGGTCGACAACCGCCTCTTCGACCTCGTTGGTCAGGCCCTCGGGCCAGCCCTCCGCGATGTAGGCGCGGCATGCCTCGGTCGAGATGGTGAAGCCATGGGGCACCGGGAGGCCGAGCACGGAGGTCATTTCGGCCAAGTTGGCCCCTTTGCCGCCCAGCAGGTCCCGCATCTCCTTGGGGGGCCTGGGGTGTGCGTGGTCAAAGGTAAAGACGTATCTCATGCCACCTCCTGGTCGTTGGCTTTCGGCGGGCGTGCCCCCGGGGGCCGATGAGACCTAAACCTGCCGCGAACGACGCCAAAAGGCTTCGCAGCGAAATTATCTTAGCAAGCGATCAGTAATTGCCTCGGCAACTGGACCGCCTATCAACTGGCGGCGGACTGCCCCCAGACTGCGAAGGCTGCCGAAATGGTGGAAACCAGTTCACCGATCGCCACCCGCACTTGGGTGGTGGTATCCCGGTCGCGCACCGTGACGGTCCCATCCTCAAGAGTCTGGTAGTCGATGGTGACGCACGCTGGTGTGCCGACTTCGTCCTGGCGGCGATAGCGGCGCCCGATCGACTGGGTCTCGTCGTAGTCGCAGACGAAATCCCCGGCCAGCACGTCGAAGACCTCGGCGGCTTTGTCGATCAAGGCCTCCTTGCGCATCAGCGGGAGCACCGCCACCTGGTTGGGGGCGATGTTGGGGTGAAGGCGCAGCAAGGAGCGCGTCTCGCCGTCCACCTCGTCCTCGGAGTAGGCGGCAATGAGGAAGGCCATCATGGTGCGGGTCGCGCCTGCGGCCGGCTCGATCACGTAGGGCACGTAGCTGCTGTTGGTGGCCTGGTCGAAGTACTCGAGCCTGGCGCCCGAGTGGGCCCCATGCGCCTTGAGGTCGAAATCGGTACGATTGGCGATGCCCTCGAGCTCTCCCCATCCCCAGGGGAAGAGGAACTCGATGTCGACCGTGCCTGTGCTGTAGTGGGAGAGCTCGTCCTTCTCGTGCGGGCGGATCCGTAGCATGGACTCGGGGATCCCGTTCTTCACATACCAGGCGAAGCGCTTCTCGTACCAGTAGACGAACCACTTGTCCGCCTCGTCGGGCGGCACGAAGAATTCCATCTCCATCTGCTCGAACTCACGAGTCCTGAAGACGAAGTTGCCCGGGGTGATCTCGTTTCGGAAGCTCTTGCCCATCTGGGCGATCCCGAAAGGCGGCTTCTTGCGCGAGGTGCCCAGCACGTTGGCGAAGTTGACGAACATGCCCTGGGCGGTCTCGGGGCGGAGGTAGGCGACTGCGGCTTCGTCCTCGACCGGACCGACGAAGGTCTTGAACATGAGGTTGAAGGCCCGCGCCTCGGTGAGGTCGGTCGAGCCGCACTTGGGGCAGACGCCCTCGATGTGGTCGGCCCGCCAACGCTCCTTACAGTTGCGGCAATCGACGAGCGGGTCCGTGAAGTTGGCGAGGTGCCCCGAGGCCTCCCAGATCTTGGGGGAGGAGAGGATGGCGGCGTCGATGCCGACCACGTCCCGGCGCCGGGTGACCATGTCGTCCCACCACGCGTTCTTGACGTTTCGAAGCATCGAGGTGCCGAGCGGCCCGTAGTCGTAGGTTGACCGGAAGCCGCCGTAGATCTCCGCCGAGGGGAAGACAAAGCCGCGCCGCTTGGCCAGGCTGACAATTTTTTCCATCAGGTCGTTCTCGCCCATATGGGCAAAGAGCCTACAGGCGGCGCAAGGGCTAGAAGGCGCCCAGGTGGAGGGCGCGCACCTTGCGGTTGAGAAGGCCTTCGATCTGGGAGACGGCCAAGCCCTCGACCTCGTGGCGCAGGCCGGAGTCGGGAAGGGACAGCGCCCGGCCGAGCTCCCCCTCGCACATCCAGCCGATAACCGATACCGCCTCGGAGCTGATCGGGACCCCTCCCCCATGCTCCGCGCAGACCATGCCGCCGGCCGCTGCCGAGAAAACCTGCAGGCCCTCCCCCTCCTTGCCGCACTCCGCACACTCGGTGAGCTGAGGCGCCATCCCCTCCACCTGCAGGAGGCGCCATAGATAGCCGGACAGCAGATAGGGGGAATCGCCCTCTTCGAGGCGTTTGAGGGCCCTCACCAACAGGCGGAAGATCTCGAAGTCGGCTCCGCCTTCGGCGGCCAGCTCTTCGATCACCTCGACCATGGCCAGCCCCTTGCGCAGGCGCTCCAGGTCTCTCTTGATGCCCGGGAAGAGTTCAATGGACTCGGCCTGGGTGACGATGTCGAGCTCGCGCCCCTTCCAGCACTGAACGTTCACGTAGGAGATGGGCTCGAGGCGGGCGCCGAACTTGGTCTTGGTCTTACGTACGCCCTTGGCAACGGCCCGGATCTTGCCACTGCGCGCGCCGAACATGGAGACAATCCTGTCGGCCTCGCCCAGCTTCCAGGTCCTGAGCACCACCACATGCTCGGAATAAAGCGTCATCTATCCCGCCCGCTTGCGCCTCGCCGGCCCCAGGTTGAACAGGACCGCGAATACGACCACCACCACCAGGACGTACTTGGCCGGTGAGAAGCCGGCGACCGCCAGCACCACCAGGCCGAGAACCAGGAGGATCAGGCCGAGGGCGGCGATGGTCCTCAAGTCGGTCCAACCTTGCCGTAGCGCCGGTGACGCCCCTGGTATTCGTAGATGGCCCGATAGAGGTCGTCGCGGCGGAAGTCCGGCCAGAGCACGTCGGTGAAGACCAGTTCGGAGTAGGCGATCTCCCAAAGCAGGAAGTTGGAAATCCGCATCTCGCCTGAGGTGCGGATCACCAGGTCGGGATCGGGTGCCTCGGGGTGATACAAATAACGCGAGATCGCCTTCTCGTTGATGCGATCGGCGGGTACTCCGCTCTCCACCAGCTTGCGCACCGCGTCCACGATCTCGGCGCGGCCTCCGTAGTTGAAGGCGAAGGTCAGCGTCATCCGCGTGTTGTCCTTGGTGAGTTCGGTGGCCTCCTCCATGCGCCGGGCCACGCGGCGCGGCACCCGCCAATCCCTGCGCCCGGAAAAGTTGATGCGAACGCCCGCCTCATGAAGCTCGTCGCGGTGCCTGGTGAGAAGCGACTCGTTGAAGTGCATCAGATATCGCACCTCTTCCACCGGGCGGTGCCAGTTCTCGGTGGAAAACGCAAAGACGGTGAGCCACTTCAGCCCGGCGTCGAGCGCTCCGAAGGCGGTGTCCATCAACGCCGCCTCCCCGGCGCCATGACCCTCGGTGCGCGGCAGCCCGCGCTTCTCTGCCCAGCGGCCGTTCCCGTCCATCACGCACCCCACGTGCACCGGGATGCGCGAACGGTCGAGCAGGGCCAAATAGTCCGTCTCGGCCTCCTCGGATGCGGACATGTGGTTGGGGCTCATTTCATGATCCCTGCCTGGAAAGGCTGCCTGAGAGATGAAGGGTCAACTCGACTCGGGGAATCGCCATCCACATCTCGTAATCGAGGCCCCGCTCGGTGAAGCGGTAGCGGCGCCGGACGGCATCCACCTGCTTGGCGGTGGGTGAGACGATCAGCCCGGTCGAGTGAAGGTCGAGCACCAGCGCTCCGCCCTCCTCGCGTGCCGGGCCCGTGCCGATCTCGGCCACCCCGGTTGGCTGGGCGATCACGAACTCCGCCTCCATCGAGTCGCCAAGGCGCAGATACCCGCGCTCCTGGTGCATGGGCTCGCCGGTCTCAGGGTTGGTGGTGGTCTGGGTATAGACGACGAAACCCTTGGGCGACAAGGCAAAGGTCAGGGTCTCGAGGTAGGCGAAGTCCGCGATGGTCGGATATGAACCGTGCCCGTGGCCGCGATACTCCCCCTCGATAAAGCTCTTGGCGCCTGAGGAATCCATACCCAGCAATCAGCCTCCCGGTCAGGCGGTCGCTCCCGCCATCAAAACACTAGTTCCCGAAGCACGCTGCGAGCCTTGATCGCATCGCCGGGCCGGAGGGTCAGATGCCGAACTGGTCGAGGTAGCGGGCTTGGGACTGCCAATCCTTGGCCACTTTGACCACCAGGTCCAGGTAGTAACCCTTGGGCAGCGAACGGCGGACGATGGTGCCCACCCGCTTCAGGTTTTCCCCGTGTTTGCCCAGCACGATAGCCTTCTGGCTGTCGCGTTCGACGAAGATCTCACAGCGCACGTAGCGCTCTTCCACCTCGGTAACGGCGGTGGCGATCGAATGCGGAAGCTCGTCACGCACGATGGCAAGGAGCTCCTCGCGCACCAGCTCGGCAATCCACTCGGTCTCGGTCGTGTCCGCACGCATGGCAGCGGGGTAAAAGGGCGGGCCTGTCGGCATCAAGGCCATGATCTCGCGGCGCAGCTCGGCAACGCCCTCGCCGGTGCGGGCGGAGACGGGAAAGTATGCCGCCTTGTTCCAGCCCGACAGCTCCTCCAGCCGCTTTAGCAGATCGGCCGGAGACACCCGGTCGATCTTGTTGACCACCACAAAGCTCTCCACGGGCGCGGAGTCGAGGACACGCTTGTCCCCCGGCCCTGTGGGCGACGCGGCGTCAACCACCACCAAGACCAGGTCGACGTCACTCGCCGCTTCGGTCGCGGTCAGGTTGAGCCGAGCGCCCATCGGGCTGCGGGGGCGGTGGACTCCAGGAGTGTCGACCAGCACCACTTGGCAGCGGTCCTCGGTTATGATCCCGCGAACCTGGGTACGGGTGGTGTTGGGCTTGTCGGAGACGATGGTCACCTTGGTTCCCACCAGGGCGTTCACCAGTGCCGACTTGCCGACGTTGGGCCTGCCCAGGACAGCCACGAAACCGGAGGTGAAATCCTCCCACGCCTCGCTCATCCTCCCTCCTCGACGGAGAGTGGCTCCTCCTCGACGCGCTCGAGCCTGACGCTGACGATGCGGTTGGCGACCATCTTCTCCGCCACCAGCTGGTAGGCACCGGTGCGTGCGGTTTCGCCCTCGATGGGAAGGTGCCCCAGCAGCTGAAGGAAGAGGCCTCCGACGGTGTCCCAGTCTCCGGTCGGCAGCTCGAGTTCGAGCGTCTCGTTCAGCTCGTCGACGGCGGCGGTGGCCTTGATGAGCCATCGGCCCGGCTCCACCTCGACGACTTCGGCCTCATACAGGTCGAACTCGTCGGTGATCTCTCCCACCAGCTCTTCGATCAGGTCCTCCATGGTGACCAGGCCGGCCGTGCCTCCGTATTCGTCGACGACGATGACGATGTGATACTTGCCCGCTTGCATCTCACGCAGCAGGATCGAGGTCGGCTTTGTCTCCGGGACGAAGACCGCCTTGCGCTGGATGTCGGTCACCATCGACGAGCCCAACCCCGAGCGAGAGGCGCGCATCAGGTCCTTGGCGTGCAGGATGCCGGTGACATTGTCGAGCGAATTGCGATAGACGGGCAGGCGGGAATAGCCCTTGTTCAGAGCCAGCTCCAAGGCCTGCTCGACGGTGAGGTCATGTTGGGCGGCCACCATGTCGAGGCGCGGGACCATGATCTCTCGGGCCACGGTGTCGCCGAATTCGATCACGGAGGCGATGAACTCCCGCTCCTCGTTCTCGATGACGTCCTCCTCGGCCGCGGCATCCGCCATGGCCAGGAGCTCCTCCTCGGAGACCTGCGAAAGGGTGGCATAGGGTCGCCCCCTCAACACCAGGTTTGTGATTCCTCCCACGAACCACGAAGCCACCCTGATCAGCGGAAATCGCACCAGCGCCTGGATGAGCGGAGCGGAGAAGAGTGCGGCCGATTCGGGATGCGATACGGCGTAATTCTTGGGAAGGGCCTCGGCCGCCACGAAGATGACCAGCACTTCGAAGACGATGGCCACGGTCACGCCCAGGGCGCCGAAGAGGCGTTCCGCGATGACGCCCACCAGCGTCGCCGCCACCAGCTGGGATACCAGGGTGGACAGGAGGATGGCGTTCAGGAATGCGCTCGGGTGCTCGATCAGCTTGGCGAGCAGCTTGGCGCCTCTGCGCCTCTGCTCGATGAGCGCCTGCGCCTTGACGCGCGATATGCGCGTCAACGAGGTCTCGGCCAGGGCCATGAAGCCGGAGAAGGCGATCAGCACCACAACCACGATGCCTATGACCGTTTCCGACGTTCCCCATCGCGTCGCGGCGACGGCTGCGATCACCAGGAGCACCTCTGACTCGACTCCGCCGCCGACCGGCACCACCGCCACGGGCGCGCACGCCCGGGTCGTATACCGACGTTGCCAAGGCCGGCCATCTAGCGGCTGACCCCATAGTAGAACTCGGCGAGCAACTCCTGCTCGCGCGACTCCATTACCTCTGCCTCTTCGTCGATCTCATGGTCCATGCCCGAGAGGTGCAAGAGGCCGTGCACCACCAGAAGAGCGATCTCGTCCTGCATGCTCCCGTTGTGGCTGCCCCCCGCATGTTCCGGGGCGTTGGCCGCCGCGACCTGCGGGCAGACGAGGATCTCGCCCAGGATGCGCGGGATCTCAAGCCCGAACTCGGGCTCGAAGCTGATGGCGAAGGAAAGCACGTCGGTCGGCCCTTCGTGGTGCATGTGCTCCTCGTTCAGGACCGTGATCTCCTCGGGTGAGACGAAGGAGAGATTGCACTCCGCCTCCCCTTCCACGCCGATCGCCTGTGCGCACTGCGCCAGCAGGCGCACGAATCGCTCGGGCCCGGGCACCTCGACGCCGCTTGAATCGCTGAAGTCAACCGAAATCGCCATGCTGGCCATCCAATCTACGGCCGTCCCATCCAAACCGGCAGCACGGCTCCGCTCCGCCCCTCAGGAGGTGCGAGCCTGCTCATCGCGCTCATAGGCGGCGATGATATCGGAGACGATACGGTGGCGGACCACGTCCCTGCGGTTCAAATGGACAAAGGCCACGCCTTCGATCCCGGTCAGCAGCCGCTCGAGCCCGGCCAGGCCGCTGCGGCCTT
>JAJYPE010000002.1 GCA_021795585.1 Actinomycetes bacterium
ACCCAGCACTGGTGCACGACGGTGTGCGACGTGGCCGGGGCCAAGCTGATCGAGGTGGTCAAGACCCGGGACTTCAAAGAGGTGGCCGCCTGGGTCAAGGAGAGGCCGGCGGGCTTTCGCGAGGGGATCGAAGTGGGAACCCTTGACATGTCCAACACCTATGCCGCGGTCTTTTCCGTCACCCTGCCCCAGGCCACCCAGGTGGTGGACAGGTTCCATGTCGTAAAGGCCGCCAACTCCATGCTCGATGCCGTCCGCCGCCGTACCCAAGCCGAGACCACCGGCCACCGGGGGCACAAGGAGGATCCGCTGTATAAGTCAAGGAAGCTGTTGGTGATGAGGGAGCGGGACCTGGACGAGAAGACCACAGCACGCCTCTCGTCCCTACTCGCCCTGGGGGACCCGACCGCGGAGGTGGCTCTGGCCTACCGGGTGAAGGAGGCCCTGGCCGAGTTCTACGAGCTCCCCTCGCCCGAGGCGGCGCGTGAGCGCCTGGCCGAGATCGTCGCGCGCTCCATCTCCCCGGTCAACTCTCCCGAACTCCAAAAGCTCGGGCGTACCCTTAGGCGCTGGTTCGAAAAGATCATGGCCTACCACCAGACCCATCTCACCAACGGCCCCACCGAAGGCCTAAACAACCTGCTCAAGAGGGTAAAACGGGTATCGGTTTACCGGCCCTCGGACGCGTGGGTCCTACATGGCAAGTTGTCCGTTGTGCGATAGACCTATGGGGGGCCAAGGCAACCCTGGAGGCGCCAATGAAAGTTGCCCGAATCGCTGGCGGCTATCGCATTGAGGGTCCCGGCCCTGATGTCGAGTTGGCGAACCGCTACCTCGCTCATCTGGCAGCGCGAAACTTCTCCACCGCGACGGTGCGCACCTACGCCTTTCACCTCCTCAGCTTCCTGCGTTTCACCGATGAACACCAACTCGAACTCGGCTCCGTAACCCCAACCGATATCTTCGATTTCCTTGCCTGGCTTGGGCTCCGCCCGCCTATCACCGCCTCGGTGGTGCCGATGGGGCTTCGGTTAGGTGCGAGCGCTTCGACGCTGAATCAGCGGATCGCAGCGGTGCGCGGTTTGTTTGAGTACGCCGTCGTTACCGGAGTGTGTCAAAGGAGCCCGGTTCCGGTCTCGCACCGGGCAAGTGGTTTGGCGGTCAAGCCTCGGGGCCTGCTTGGCCACATTTCCTCCGGAAAGCCGCGCGCTGGAGGGCATCTGGTCAAGGAGGAGCGGAGGCTCCCCGAGTCTCTCGAAGCCGATGACCTGGAGGCGTTCTTGGCTGATCTCAATACCCACCGGGACAGAGCGATGACTCTCGCCATGCTCAGCGGAGGTCTGCGCTCGGCCGAGGTGCGCTCTCTACTGCTTCGCGACATCGACATGGGACTGGGGCGAATCAAGGTGCTCGGCAAGGGAAGAAGGGAGCGCGTAGTCCCTGTCGACAAGGCGTTCTTTCGCGAGCTCGCCAGCTACCTCCGCACCGAGCGGCCGGCTGGGTGTTCTTCGCCTGAGTGCTTTGTGGTGCTGCGGGGACCCACGAGAGGCGAGCCCATGTCCGAAGCGGGCCTTAGGCGCATCTTCAGGACTCACCGCTTGTCCTCCGGCGCACTGCGGGTCCGTCCTCACCGGCTTCGCCACACCTACGGCACCGAGTTGGCCAGCTGCGGTATCGACCTCGTTGTCCTCCAGCAACTCATGGGTCACGCCAATCCAGAGACCACAGCCGCTTATATCCATCTGGCGCCGGAGACCCTAGCCCGCGAATACGCACGCGCCCGGAGCCAACGATGAGCCCGTCAACCAGGTCCTTGCCGGTCGGAGCCAGGGATGCCGGCGGCCTCATGAGCGACTATCTGCTCTACGTAGAGGAGCTTTCCTGCAGTGCACAAGCCAAGCGCTTACGCCGCGTTGCCGCCCGGCGTTTCCTGGAACGCTTTGACAATCTCGATTTATGGATGAGACGTTCGACCGCGGCACGCTCAGTCGATCTTGACCGCACCAAGGCCTGGTCATTCGTGACGTGGTGCATCATCGAGGGACGCATCAAAGCCGACCTCGACCTTTTGGCCACCCGCACCGGCAGCCACTTCGTGGCTTGGGCCGACCGGCACCCTGACCAGGTGGCGGCTGCGCTGGAGACGGCCCGTCAGCTGTCCTGGAAGCCGGCCTGGGCACTCCAGGTGGGGCGGAGCCAGTTAGCGCTCGTGTGCATGACAATGGGTGTCGGGCTCAGCGACCTCGATCGCGAGGTCCTTGATTCCTTCTACGAGCTGCTGGCAGAGGCGCCGAGCATCGGGGCCAACCATCGCCGCGTCCTCGAAAGCCGCCAACGCGCACTGGTGCAGGTCTGCTTCCAGCTCGGCATGGTCGATACGGCCGACCCTCATGCGAACTCCCGCCCACGGAGTCCCGCGGAAAGAGCGGAGCCCATCTCCCAGCCCTTGATCCGCGACGTCGTCGCGCACTATCTCGTTACGACCTCGGCGACACTGCGCCCCAGTTCGGTAAGAGACAAGGCCGAGAACCTCTGCCTGTTTTTCGACTGGCTGGCCGACAAACACCCCGAAATAGATCGGCTGAGCCGCCTGGACCGCGCCGCAGTTGAGGAGTATCTGGCCTGGAACCATGGGCGGCTTTCGCGTGGGCGCCGCCGCCGGGGAGAGCCCGTGGCTGTCTCCCGTCAGCACGCCGCCGTTGCCACGCTTCGTGGCTTCATCGGCGACCTCGTGTTCTGGGAATGGCGTGACGCTCCCAGTCACCAGCTTGTTCACCGGAGCGACTTACCCAAGATTCCCATGCCCGTCCCCCGCGCCTTGCCTCCTCTGGTAGACGCCGCTCTCATGGAGGCGGTCGCGCGCATACCGGATCCGGCTTCGCGGTGCGCAATTCAGATACTCCGAGGTACGGGAATGAGACTCGGCGAGCTCCTTGATCTGGAACTTGACTGCCTGATCGACTTCCAACGGCACGGCACTTGGCTGCGGGTGCCAATCGGCAAGCTCAACACCGAGCGCACGGTGCCCCTTGACGACGCCACACTCAGCGCCTTCGACGAGTGGGTGGCACTGCGCGGGCGCCAGCGCCCGATTACCCACCCCCGCACCAATAAGCCCGCCAATTTCCTTTTCATGATCTCGGGCCGCCAAATGGGCGCCGGGAGAATCAGGAAGGGCCTCGCCACTGCGGTGGAAATTGCCGGGCTTCTCGACCAGTCCGGCAGACCGTTGCACGTGACACCGCATCAACTGAGGCACACCTACGGGACCACGCTCATCAACGGCGGGATGAGCCTGCACGTCCTGATGGCACTACTTGGTCATGTCACCCCGGAAATGACCTTGCGCTATGCGCATCTCGCCTCCGGTACCGTGAAGGAGGCATACGACGAGGCCATGCACAGGATGGCTCCCCGCCACCTTGTCCCGCTCGCAGGCCCGAGTGAGCAGTCTGTTCCCGAGCGTGTCGAATGGATTCATTCGGAGATGCTGAAGACCCGCCTGGCCTCGGGCTACTGCTCACGTCATCCGGCAGCAGGCCCCTGTCAGTATGCGAATGTCTGCGAGACCTGCGAGAACTTCTCTCCCGCTCCGATATTTCAAGGCGCGCTCAGGAACCAACTCGCCGACGTTGTCGAATTGCGAGATGACGCTCGAGATCGGGGCTGGACCGCGGAGATGGAACGTCACCAACGGGTTATCGACAGTATCGAGGGGCACCTCAGGCGCTTGGAAAAACTACCCCGTTCCGAGACTTTTCCTTGACATCACCCCGAGGGCCGGTTAATCGCGTTCGGCTTCACCAACTTCGAGAACTTCCGCATCCGCGCGCTTTTGTATGCCGGCAAGCCCAACTGGAGGGTGCTGGACTCCATCGTGGTGAAATAACCCGGTCCGAGACGCCCGCTCCAAAAATACGCAACTTCGCCTTGGGTACAGGTGCCCTTGGCTCCCCATGCCCGGGTGGGCTCATTCTTTCCCCATGCGCTCATGCACCGCGCCCAGATGGGTGCGCATCGGGCCCACAGGATCGGTTAGGGCTTCCCGGAGGGTCTTCCCGTGTCAGAAATTGCGCACCCCACCCCGCTAAAAGCTGAAGAGCCCGATTACCGCCACTTCGCGTACCGCAGGGTGGCCGTAGAGCACGTCTTCGACCTCGCGTGGCCACACTTTGTAGCCGGCCGCATTGATCATGTCTTTTTTTCGGTCCACCAGATAGAACCAACCGTCGGCATCCGTGAACCCAACATCGCCGGTAAGCAGTTCTCCGCCGGGAAGGCTCGCCAGTGTCGCCTCAGGCTTGTTCCAATATCCGGGAATAACCTGGGGCCCCGAGGTGGCGATCTCGGCCATGGGTCCCTGGCGCTGGTAGTGAAGGACTCTGGTGCCCTTCAGCCCGACGACGGCGTTGCAGATGTCTCTAGGATCGACAAGGACAGGGGACCCCGCAAAAGGCTTTCTTTTTCTTCACAGCTTGAGAAGCTACAGGTTCCCCTGTCACTCCTCTTCCCAAGCGGATTCCTCTACCTGGCCGGTGGCCCGAGAACCTCAGACCCCGCTAAAAGCTGAAGAACCGCTAAAAGCTGAAGAACCGACAATTCCTGGGTGGCGCGCCCGGAATCAGTGGCGCAGTGCCCATGGCCCATTTTCTGGGCAGCAGGCAAACATGGAATGGTGGAGATGAGGGGACTCGAACCCCTGACCCCCTGCGTGCAAAGCAGGTGCTCTTCCAGCTGAGCTACATCCCCGGGTTTGGCAGAGTGGGGCTAGCTGGAATCGAACCAGCGACCTCAGCATTATCAGTGCTGCGCTCTAACCGGCTGAGCTATAGCCCCGGAGCCACATGAACAACCTAATAGGACGCCTGTTCACTTGCTGTCGTCAACCACTCCGATGGAAATGCCATTGCCCATCTCAGAGGCGAGGTTGTAGATGGCTGCCGCAAGAAAGGTGATGACCGTCATGATTACCACCCAAGCGATACCAACGCCCAGTTGGATCACGAGCACCTGAGCGAGTCCAAGGGAGTAGTTAGTCGAGCCGACCAACTGGTCGATCAGGTGGTTCAGTTTGGTGATGAACCCAATTGAACCAAGTACCGTCCAGGCGACGATCGTCGCCACCAGGCCGGCGGCAACCAGGGCCGTATAGAAGATCACCGAGACGCGCGTGACCGAAGCCAACGACACCCTCTGTATGCGCAGATGGTGGATCTGACGCGGGGGCCGCTTCTTTGCGGTGGACTTCTTCTCCCTGGCGGCCGCGCCGCTGGCGTTTCTAGCAACCTTTGCCGTCACCATTTCGCCAGGGATGAACCTTTCAAATCGCGGGCAAGCAAGTGCTCACCTGGATACCGAGATTCTAGCACGGAGCCTCAGATATCTTCCTGCACAACCGGGGTGACCGAGCTAACCTCGTGGTCGTCATGGAGGTCGATGATCTTAACGCCGGTGGCATCCCGACCCTGAACCGCCACGGACCCTACGGTCGTGCGAATCGTGGTTCCGCCGTCGGCGACAACTATCACCTCGTCCTGCTGAGACACCGAAAAGGCGCTAACCAGAACTCCCTTTGAGCTGGTGAGCCGAATCGCACGAACTCCCATGCCACCGCGCTGCTGAACCGAGAAGCGATCCACCTTGGTTCTCTTGGCATATCCGGCGCTGGTGACCATGAGCACCTCTGAGCGCGTCCCGGTCTCGATCGCGGCCACGACCCTGTCCCCCGCCTTCAGCTTGATCGCGCGCACCCCCGAGGCGGCGCGGCCCATCGGACGCACCTCGGATTCGGTGAACCGAATGCCCATGCCCTTGCGCGTGAGCACCAGTAGATCACTCGAAGCCGGGACCACAAGGACCTTGACCAGCTCGTCACCTTCTCTGAGTGCGAGCGCAATAAGCCCGTCTCGGCGGGACTTGTCGTATTCTTCCAGCAGCGTCTTTTTCACCAGGCCCTGCCTGGTGAAGAAAACCAGGTAGGAGTCGGGGAAGTAGGCCTTGGTGTCGATAACGGTGGCTATCTGCTCGTCGGCATCGAGAGCCAGCACGTTCACTAGCGCCATTCCTCGTGCCGTGCGCTCACGCACGCCCAGTTCATGGGCCTTGATCCGGTAGACGCGGCCCTTGTTCGAGAAGAAGAGCAAATAGCTGTGGGACGTGGTGTACAACACCTCCGACACCACGTCCTCTTCCTTGATCTTGGCGCCCTGCACTCCCTTCCCGCCCCTTTGTTGGGTGCGGAAGACATCCAGACTCATCGCCTTGATGTAACCCGACCTGGTGAGGATGACGACTCTGGGCTCGTCATCAATAAGGTCCTCGTCGCTGAATTCTCCGGGATCGGGCGCTAGCTCGGTGCGGCGCGGGTTCTTGAACTCATCCCTTACCGCCGCCAGCTCCGTCTTGACCACACCGTTCAGAACATCGGGATTTGCGAGCATGTCCTCCAAGAAGGCGATGGTCTCCTTAAGGTTGGCCATCTCCTCCTCGAGTTCGTGGCGGCCGAGGCGGGTGAGGCGGCCGAGGGTCATATCCAAAATGTGGTTCGCCTGAACCTCGGAGAAGGTGAATGGCTCAGCAATCAGGCCCGCGCGGGCTGCCGGGCGGTCATCCGATGAGCGGATCAGGGAAATGACGGCGTCCAGCTGGTCTATGCAGCGCAAAAGACCTTCGACAATGTGGGCCCTCGCCTTTGCCTTGGCAAGGCGGAACTCGCTGCGTCGCCTAACCACCTCTACCTGGTGGTCCACGTACGCGTTCAGCGCCTGTGCGAGGTTCAGTGTGCGTGGAACCCCGTCCACCAGGGCGATGATATTGACCCCGAACCGGCTCTCCATGGGGGTGAGCTTGTAGAGGTTGTTCAGGACGACGTTCGGGTTTGCATCCCGCTTCAGCTCAACCACGAGACGGTTGACACGGCCCGCGGAGTCGTTCTGAACCTCCCTGATTCCGTCCAGCTCATGGTTGTTCACGAGGTCGGCGATTTTGCGCTCTATTTGCTCGACCGACGTCTGGTAGGGGATCTCCGAGACCACAATGCGCTGGCCCCCGTTGCGTGCTTCGACAATCTCAGCGTTCGCACGAATACGGATGGACCCTTTGCCGGTCCTATATGCATCGACGATTCCGCCGCGACCGAGTATCTTGGCGCCGGTCGGAAAATCCGGCCCCTTGACGAACTGCATGAGCTCATCGGGCGTCGCCTCCGGATGGTCGATCAGATGGATTGCCGCATTCACAACCTCCTCGAGGTTGTGAGGGGGGATGTTCGTCGCCATACCAACTGCAATCCCCTGCGAGCCATTGACCAGCAAGTTGGGGAAGCGCGAGGGCAGAACCATCGGCTCCTGCTCGGTTCCGTCATAGTTGCCGGTGAAACCAACCGTGTCCTCGTCAATTCCCGCCATCAGTTGCAGCGAGAGCGGACTAAGCCGGCACTCCGTATAACGGGCCGCGGCGGCGCCGGTCTCGGGGTCAGGAGAGCCGAAGTTTCCATGCCCATCGATGAGGGGGTGCCTCAGAGAAAAGTCCTGGGCCATGCGTACCAAGGCCTCGTAGATGGCCGAGTCGCCATGGGGATGGAACTTTCCCATCACGTCGCCTACGACCTTGGAGCACTTCACATGGGGACGATCAGGCCTAAGGCCCTCCGAGAACATGGAGTAAAGGATGCGCCGGTGCACCGGCTTCAATCCGTCTCTGGCATCCGGCAATGCCCGGGAGACAATGACAGACATCGAGTATTCGAGGAAGGATCTCTCCATCTCCTCTTGAATCTCAATGGGCTCGACGGAGCCCTGGAAGAGGTCTCCCGAGTCGGGGGTTTGGGGGCTCAAAACTATCTCCTGTGATCAGATGTCGAGGAAGCGGACGTCCTTGGCGTTGGTTTGGATGAATCGACGGCGCAGTTCCACGTCTTCTCCCATGAGCACACTGCACACCTCGTCCGCCAGTGCGGCTTGCTCGACCGAGATCTGTAGCAGCGAGCGCTTGGTCGCGTCCATGGTCGTGTCACGCAACTCGTCAAAGTCCATCTCACCCAGTCCCTTGAGTCGCTGGAACTCCTCTTTGTGATTGGGGTTGTCGACGAGGAAGCGTGCCTTTGCGGCGTCGTCCTTCAAGTAAACCTTGGACTTGCCCACCCTCGTCGAGTAGAGAGGGGGCTGGGCGACGTAGACGTAGCCTCCCTCCACCAGGGCCTGCATCTGGCGGAAGAAGAAGGTCAGGAGAAGCGTGCGGATGTGCGATCCGTCGACATCAGCGTCAGCGAGGATAATCACCTTGTGGTAACGGATCTTGGCGACGTCGAAGTCATCGGCGATGCCAGCGCCGATAGCGGACACCAGGGCCATGATCTCCTGATTCTTCAGCATCTTGTCGACCCGAGCCCGCTCGACATTCAAGATCTTCCCGCGTATCGGCAGTATCGCCTGAGTTCGAGGATCACGCGCGTCCTTCGCGGAACCGCCTGCGGAATTTCCCTCAACAATGAAGAGTTCCGACTCGGCTGCGCTCTTGGAGGAGCAGTCCACTAGCTTGCCTGGCAAGCCGGCACCCTCAAGCGCACTCTTGCGCCTAGTGAGGTCCCGGGCGTGTTTTGCCGCGAGACGCGAGCGGGCGGCTTGAATCGCCTTCTGGGCGATGAGAACCGCTTCCTTTGGATTCTCCTCCATCCAATCGCCAAGGTGCTCGTTCGATGTCCGCTCCACAAGGGATCGGATTGATACATTCCCCAGGCGCCCCTTAGTCTGACCCTCGAACTGGGGGTCGGTCAGGCGTACCGAGATAATGGCCGAGAGGCCCTCGCGGACATCTTCTCCTTGCAGGTTGTCGTCTTTCTCCTTCAACAGCCCCCGGGAGCGCGCGTACTTGTTGATGGCGGTTGTCAGGGCCTTCTTGAATCCCTCCTCATGCATGCCACCGTCGATGGTTGCAATGCCGTTGGCGAAGGAGTGGATGCTTTCGTAGTAGCCGGTGTTCCACTGGAAGGCGAGCTCTACTTCCTGGCTATCCTCAGCTGCGGAAAAGAAACCAACCTTCTTGAACAGGGACTCCTTCGACGAGTTCAGGTGGTTGACGAAATCGATGATTCCACCCGAATAGCAGAAGCTCTCTGCCGTCGACTTTCCTTCACGCATATCCCGGAAATCGATGCGCAAACCCTTGTTGAGGAAAGCCATGATTTGGAGCCGCTCCAGAACCGTCTGGGCCCGGAAATCCGTCTCCTCGAAGATGGTCGGGTCTGGCCAGAATCTGACAGTGGTACCATGCGCGCGCTTTGACGACCTTCCAACCTCTTCCAGCGCCTTATCGACGTTGCCACCATCGGCGAAGCTCATCCGGTAGGTCTTGCCACCACGGTCAATCTCTAGCTCTACGCGCGCGGAGAGAGCATTCACAACCGAGACGCCGACGCCGTGCAGTCCTCCGGAAACCTTGTATCCGCCGCCGCCGAACTTCCCCCCGGCATGCAGAACCGTCAGAACCACTTCCGCTGCTGACTTGCCAGGGTACGAGGGATGTTCGTCAACAGGAATGCCTCGCCCGTTGTCGATGACCTCCACCGAGCCGTCGGCTATCAACGTAACGACGATGTGGTCGCAATGACCTGCCATCGCCTCGTCGACCGCGTTGTCAACGACCTCCCACACCAGGTGGTGAAGTCCCGTGGAACCCGTGGAACCTATGTACATGCCTGGGCGCAAGCGAACAGGCTCAAGGCCCTCCAACACCGTGATCGACTCGGCGGTGTACTCCGCGCGTACCTTTGACGTATCGTCCAATGAAGTCACTCTCTACCCGCTGTCATCTGCGCCTAGCGGCGCTTCTCACCTCGGCTCCAAGCTCGTTGAAGCCGAAACCCATCTTCCTGAGCTCCCCGAGAATCTTCCCGGAGGCTATTGCCAGGGCCGCCCGCGCCGCCGGCGTAGCGGCAGCGACCCTCAGCCGCTGTCCTTCGATGCGCAGCGGCCATGTCTGGCTAGCCAATGGCTCGCCAACTGCCGTTCCCCACGACTGGCGAAGGCTCTCCAGCTCGAGGCTCCCGTCCTTATCCAGGAACTTGGCCAGGATACGCAACGACTGCCCGAGGCCGTGCAGCTCAGGCGAATCCCTCCCGAGCCGTGCATCCCTCACAACAGGGCTCCTCCGGACACCTCCAGCTTCAGCCCCACCCTTTCGTCAAGGCGATCGCCGATACTGGTAGTAACGATGACCTGTGCGACGTTTGCGGTTGCCAGCACCTTGTCACTGCGACTCCGATCCAGTTCGGAAAATACGTCGTCCAGAAGAACGATGGGATCTTCGCCGACACGGTCCCTTACCATCTCGTGCAGTCCCATCTTCAGGGCAAATGCCAATGTGCGCTGTTCACCCTGGGAAGCTTCATAGCGAGCGTCGAGACCGTTCAAGCTAAAAGCTACGTCGTCCCGGTGAGGCCCAACGGAGGTTGAACCCCTCCTTAGATCCTCACCGCGGCTGCGGGTCATGGCCCCTCGCAAATCTTGTCCCCAGGTGGAGCTATAGGACAACGAAACTTTGTCGCTTTTTCCCGATATTCCAGCATACAGGTGGGACAGCACTGGCTCTATCCGACCAAGCAGGCTCAAGCGCATCCTTGCCAGCCTTTCGCCGGCATCGGCAAGTTGCTCGTCGAAGACCTCGAGCATCTCGGCAAGGGACGACGAGTTGGTCGCCGCTATCTGCCGCAGAATTGAGGTGCGATGGCGGAGCAGGGCATCGTATTTCTCCACTGCCTCTGCCGCTCGCGGACCCATCACTGTAAGCGCCGAATCCACGAAGTCTCGCCGCTCAGCGGGTGGACCGGCGATTATCTCTATGTCGCCAGGCGTGAAAATCGTAAGTGGGGCGAGCCTGGCCACCTCACTCCGAGCCGCGACGTTGTGATTCAGAAGCAGGTTGTCCGAGGAACCCTTACGCATTGCCAGCTCAACCAGAACCTGGCGGTCGCCGACCGCCAGCCCGATTCTCACCACCGCCTGTTCACAACCCTTGCGCACCATCGACTCCTTGCGCGCATTGCGAAATGAGCGCCCGGAAAGTGCGTAGCTGATGGCCTCGATGATGCTTGACTTTCCCTGACCGTTGGCTCCGGTAATTGCTGTCACGCCAACCGGAGCCGGTTCTAGGTGAATCGACTCGATGTTCCTGTAATCGGTGATATGCACGAATTCCGCGTGCACCACTCACCGCCTCGCCAGCGATTCGAAGGAACCTACCTTGTCCTGCCCTCGCACTACTGGCGAATCGGCATGAGCAGGTAGGTGAGCTCGGAGTTGTCGGCGTTGGACAGCTTGACCGCTTTGTTGGCAGCAGTCATCTCCATTGCCACGTAATCGCTTGTCACTGCATCCACGCCTTCATTCAGGAGCTCGGGATCGAACGCAAGTGCAATGTCCTCACCTACGTAGGTGACATCCAATTCTTCTCTCGCAGTCCCCACCTGGGGTATGTGGACGCTCATGGTGATCGAAGTCTCCGTGATGTCCATCTTCAGGTTGGTCAAGTCACGGTTCTCCCTCGCCATCCGTCGCAGACGTCTAAGGGCCTCCATCATCTCCTTTTTGGGGGCAACCATGCGATTGGGATAGCTCGGCTGAAGTATCTGGCGATAGTCCCGATACTTTTCCTCGATGAGACGGGTTACCAGCAATGTGTCCCCCATCTCGAATGAAGCCTCCTTCGAGGAGATTGTCACTTTTAGCTCATCCTGGGCTGACTTGGAACCGAGCATCCTCTCCAACTCGGCGAGTGAGCGCGATGGGACGATGACTTCGGTGTCATCTCCTAGGAGGTTGAGTCCGGTGATATCGCGGATCGCCATTCGCACGCCATCTGTGGCCACCAAACGAAGGCCCGAGTCAGTGGCGGCGAATAGAACTCCCGTGTAGACGAAATCTCGTGCGTCACTCTTCGCCGAAGCGCGAATCACCTGGGACAACGCGTCTCGAAGGTCCGATGGCTTCACCGTGACGGGCTCCGACTCGGACTGGCGGGCGTACGGAGGGTTGTAATCATTGATCAGATTCACCGACATTTGAGCACGTTGGGATCGCATGGCCAGGTTGATGTCGTCCGCCTCGATCTCGACAACCCCTTCTCCGAGTGAACGGACAAGGTCAGACGTCAGAGGCGCTGGGACAACGCAATGTCCGTCCTCGATCCCGAAGACCTCTGTTCGCACCTCGATGAGGATGTCTGTTTCGTGCCCGGATACCACCAAAGAGTCGCCCGTCAGGTCCAGATGCACACCGGAACCGAAGGACTTGTTCTCCAAGGCCCTGCCAGCAGACGCGATGCTTTCGGCGAGGAGGTCCCTTTCACAGCTGAACCGCAACTAACAACTCCTTATTCATTATTTATCTTTGGTTGTAGTAGTAGTCCTGTTGATTGGGGACAACTCTACCTTTTCCCAGGTGAAAAGTGCTTTTCATACGTCGAAGGATTCCACATTGGCACCCATGCCTGTGGAATCCGTCATCGAGCCGGCGAGGTGTTTGCGATTTGTTGGCCTACTTTTCAACATTTGTTCACAGATCGAGGCAAGGTTATCCACAGAGTTATTCACAGCTGTTGACTTCTGATCTTCGTGAGCAGCGCTGTTACCCGGTTGTAGGTCTCGCGATCCTCCCCCATCTTTGCCTCCACCTTGTTGACAGCGTGCATAACGGTCGTGTGGTCGCGGTTTCCGAACTCCTTGCCGATTGCCGGGAAACTTAGGTCGGTGAGCTCGCGGAAGACGTACATTGCGACCTGCCTGGCCTCGACCAAGGGCCGCTTTCGTGATGCACCCTGGATCTCCAAGGGAGTCAGGCCGTAATAGGCCGATATCGTCTCGATGATCTCGTCGGGCGTTATCGCCTTCACGTAAATGTCGACCATGTCCGCCAGTAGCTCCCGGGCGAGTTCCGTTGTGATGGAAAGCCCATTGAGAGAGGCGTATGCACTCACCCTGATTAGGGCGCCCTCAAGTTCCCTGATGTTGTCCTTGATCGCTTGGGCGATGAATTGCAGGACTTCGTCAGGAAGCGGAGTGACCATCATTTCACTCTTTTTGCGCAGGATGGCGAGACGCGTCTCCACCTCGGGCGGCTGCACATCGGTGATGAGGCCCGACATGAAACGGCTCCTCAGGCGCTCCTCGAGAGTTGCTATTGCCTTGGGGGGGCGATCCGAGGTCAAAACCATCTGCTTCCTGGCCGCGTGCAGGTGGTTGAAGGTGTGGAAGAACTCCTCCTGAAGAGACTCGCGAGCCTCAAGAAACTGTACGTCGTCGATAAGGAGGATGTCGCATTCGCGATATCGGCGCTTGAAAGCCGCAGTGTTGTTCTTGCGAATGGCATCCACGAACTCATTTAGGAATGTCTCCGTCGATACGTACCTGACCTTGAGCTCCGGATAATTGTCGAGTGCGTAGTTACCGATCGCGTGTAACAGGTGTGTTTTCCCGAGTCCGGCTTTGCCATGTATGAAAAGTGGATTGTACGATCGCGCCGGTGTCTCGGCGACGCTCAGCGCCGCGGCATGGGCGAAGCGGTTCGAGGAGCCGATGACGAAGGCGTCGAAGCTGAAGCTCGGGTTGATCATGCCTCTCTCCTCGACTGAAGTCCGGGATTGGCGCTGGCGGTCTGGACGAGGCGCGGGAGTGAACAACTGCTGTTCGTCGGCTTCGAATGAGTCCGCGGACGCGGTCGCCCCATTCCTAGGGGAAGAACTAGCCGAGACTCCTAGAACCACTTCGGTGTCATCGAATCCGAGTTCTCTCAGGACTTCGTTGATCTGGCCAAGGTGGCGCTGTTCAATGCGTGCCTTGGCTATGGACGATGGTACGTCGAGGAAGAGACGGTTCCCGGCGAGACGGGAGGGGACGACCGTCTCGAAGAGGGCGAGCCATGAGGACTCGGTGATCCGGTCCATTATCTTCGGACGGCACATCCTCCAGAGGTCGTCGGCCTCGCTCATTGCATGAAAATCCCAGCTAGTAGGCGTGTATGGCAGGTTTTGCCCCGACTTCGCCATTGGCCAGCGAGCTCCTGGCGAAACAACCCGAGTCTATTTACACATGTCCGGCGAAGTTCCGGGAAAAGCGATCTTAGCAAGGTAGCCGGGTCCCGCGTGAGCCGATCGCAGTTCCAACACTATGATGGAACCTTGTCCAAAAAGCGCGGTAGCGCTTTTAGCCAAGATTTCGGAGTTCGCGTTGAAGAGAACATTTCAACCAAACAACCGGAGGCGTGCAAAGAAGCATGGCTTCCGGAAGAGGATGTCGACCAGGGCAGGTCGTGCCGTGCTGAAGGCACGTCGCCTTCAGGGAAGGCAGCGTCTAAGCGCTTGACGGATACCGGGCCGGCCGGAGGGTGAATTCGATCTCCAGATCGGCGGAGTTCGCCGAGGTGAGGGCGCGAGGCTTTAAATATCGCGGAGGCGCTCTTTCCCTGGTATTTCTGCCAGGTGACGAATCCGAGGTGAAGCTGGGAATGTCCGTCCCGCGCAAGGTCGGTAAGGCGGTCGTGCGAAACAAACTACGCCGCCGGGTTCGGGAGATATTCCGTGAAAAGGAATCCTCCCTGCTGGCGGGTAGCTACGTCCTGCTCGCGTACCCTGAATCCGCCCGCCTGGATTACCATCAACTATCGGAGATCGTAACCTCGCTGACGGTCCGAGCTTCGCGAGCCGTATCAAGTGCAAGCAAGACCAGGTCAGAAGCGGTCGAGGAGCATCGGATTTGAAAAAGGCAGTGCTGGGAGCCTTAGGCGCCTACCAGAAGTTGCGAAGAGGGAGGATTTCCCCCTGCCGCTACTACCCGTCGTGCTCCAACTACGCCTACGAGGCAATCGAGCTTCACGGCTCCGCGAAGGGTATGTGGCTTGCCATCAGGCGCGTTGCTCGCTGTAACCCATTCGGGGGCCAGGGGTTTGACCCCGTTCCAGAACCAAAAGGTACAAGGGTAGCCAAATGACTTACCTGGGCGATCTGTTTAAGCCCATCTTCGAGCTGCTGGCGGGTCTGATAGCCATCTACTATGGCTTCCTGCACAGTTACGCCGGCGCCATTGCCCTGCTGACGATAACGGTTATGGCCGTGGTTTGGCCACTGACCCAGATGAGCACTCGGTCGATGCTTGAGATGCAGCGTCTGCAGCCGGAGCTGAAAGCACTACAGACCAAGTACAAGAACGACCGTGTCAAGCAGAACGAGGAGATGCAGCGTCTCTTCAAGGAGAACAAGGTCTCCCCGGCCTCGGGCTGTCTCCCAATGCTGCTCCAGTTTCCCCTCTTGTTCGTCATGTACGACGTCATCCGCGGCCTTACCACCGTAGAGAAAAATGGCACGCCGGCGCCCAAGTATCTTTCACACTCGACGCTCTTGTATAAGAACCTGGTTGCTGGGGGCGGCAAGATGCACTCCCTGGGCATCAACCTCGGAACGGCGGCCACCCACGTCCACAGCGGTTTCTTGACAGCTCTCCCCTACTACGGCGTCGTCGTTATTGCCGTGGTCCTGGTATTCATTTCGACTTGGCAGATCTATTCCAAGAACCCAACTGCGGCAGGTGCAAACAACCAGGCCGCAATGATCATGAAGTACTCGCCACTCCTGTTCGGTGTCATATACATTGGAATTCCGGCAGGCGTAAACGTTTACTTCGTGGTGTCCTCACTCTTCCGCATCGGCCAACAGGAGTTGATGTGGCGTCACGACCCGGTTCTGCGCAAGCACTCTCAAGAGGCGAGGCAGAAAAGGGACGAGACCAAGGCGCTGGAAGAGTCGGGCCAGATCCCCAAGCAGCCGAAGCAGAGCATTTGGCAGCAATTAAAGGGGGCATCTCAGCAGGCGCGTGAGGCGGGAGGGCAGGTCGATGGTAAGACTTCGCTCCAGAAGCCGCGCAGCGGAACCACGGGGCAGCAAAAGCCACGGGGTCCGCAGAACCGCAACGCCAAGCGCAAACGTAAGTAGACAGACGCTCCTAGCGTCTGCCGAAAAAGGATTGATAGTCAACAATGGAATGGGTAGAGACCACAGGTAAAGACATAAGAGAGGCGCTCACCGCGGCGCTGGACCTGTTGGGTGTGGATGAATCGGATATCGAATACGAAGTAATCGAAGAGGCAAAGCAAGGCCTTTTCGGGAGGCTGAAGCGCGAGGCGCGCATTCGTGCGCGGGTCAAGCCGAGCATCCCGCGCCCGAAGGACAATAGGCGTCCACGCAGGCAACGCGAGCGTGCTCCCAGGCGGAACGAGGGAGCGACGGCGGATAAGCAGGAGCGACGGCCTGCTCAGAGGGAAGTTCAGTCTCAGAGGGAAGTTCAGTCGGAGAGACCAAGTAGGAAAGCTCCGACAAAGGTGGTGGAGGACAAGATGGAAGATTCCAATACGCAAGTAGAGACCGTTCCGTTGGTGGAGCAGGCTGGTGCCGCGCAATCGTTCCTGGCTGGCCTGATGCGGGAGTTCCAGATCCCCGGACAGGTCTCCGTACAGCACATCGAGGACGACAACATTACGGTGGCGGTGACCGGGGACTCCAACTACGGCCTGCTGATCGGCCCAAAGGGGTTGGTAATGTCCTCGATTCAGGAACTTACCCGCGCCTCTGTGCAAAACAAGTACCGTCGCGCCAATGGACGGGTGTTCGTTGACATCGGAGGTTTCCGAGAGAAGAGGCGTGCCAGCCTTGAGCGCTTTGCCATCAAGGTCGCCGAAGAGGTCATTTCAAGCGGAGTGTCTCGCACCCTAGAGCCAATGAATTCGGCCGACCGCAAGGTTGTGCATGATGCCATGGCAGGCATCGACGGGGTTTCCACCAGGTCAGAGGGCCAGGAGCCGCGGCGCTATATCGTTGTGAGCGTCGGCGAGGACGACCAGGAGGCCTGAGCGCTGAATGGAGGGCGTGCCCGCAGGCGTGCTCGAGGAATGGTACGCCCAGGGAAAGCTTGTTGGCGGGATCGGATCTGACCCGCTTGAGCGTATCGTTGCTCACGCCATGAATTACATCTCTGTAATTAGAGAGCTCGCCGGAGACGGCGAGCTCTCTTTATTGGACCTGGGTAGCGGAGTCGGGATACCAGGGCTGTTGCTGGCGCTCGAATCTCCTTTATGGACGGTCACGCTCGTTGATTCAATGAACAGGCGGTCAAAGGTCGCATCGGAGTTCATTCCTAGGCTGGGCTTGGCACAGAGGGTGGTAGCCGTCAATATCCGCGCCGAGGAGTTACTGCCCGCCCATGCCGAGGAATTCGACGTAGTCGTCGCCCGCTGCTTCGGCCCTCCCCCACTGCTTGCGGAATTGTCTGTGGGCTTTTTGCGGCCCGGCGGAATTCTGGTGGTCTCTGAGCCCCCTAACTCTCCCGAAGTGCGGAACGCCCGCTGGCCCGTCGGTGGGCTTAAGCGGCTTGGGTACGGAAGCGCCGGCTTCTTCGACCAGGATTTCCATTTTGTCGGGATTCGACGCGAGAAGTCGGTGCTACCGAAGTCGAGGGCTTATTCACGCCTGGTCAAGAGTCCGGTATGGAAGGTGTGAAGCGTTCTTAGGTGCTGAAGAAGCCATCGCTTGGTGTACCGTTCGATGGCGGCGCTTGAGCCTTCAACCGCAAATACGCGGACGGAGTTGACCATCCGCGAAGATTCTCGAATGTGGCTCGCCGGGAGCACTGCGCGCCCTTACTACCTCCGCCCGTCGATCGTGTGATGCTGCGATCATCGTGTCAAGGGGGAATGATCGCCGCCAACGGATGCAACGGTTCCTGATGTGCGGTCCCATGATTTCGTTTACGGCAGACGCTTGTCTAGATGGGTAGTCCACGCATGGCGGTACGCCCGGGGTTTGTGCCGCCTAAAGGGATGCCCGTGTTCGACGGGTTGGGAGTCTTGTTGCGTGACCCCAGCCGCTGTCCGTGGGGGTCCGCAAATGTGGTCCCAGCGAACAGATATAAGGCGATGGTGTACTCGGAAGAGTTGTTGGCGTACCTTCTGGCCGACGTTCGTGGTCTCGACGGATGGCCGTCATGGTCACTTTGTTGGCCAACCGTAGGTGGTCTCACGACTCCCCTAGCCCGAAGCCATGCCCGAAGGCAACCGGCTTAGCGGCGGAACCTTCCGGCTTAGCGCTCTGGAGCGGGATGCGGCGCGTAGCTGACGCGCATCAGCGCTCCTAGAAGTTAACGGCTAGCCCCGGCCGCCAGGTGACTATAGGTCAGCGCGGGATGCGATTTGTTCAGTGATTCGCTTGAGGTCTTCGAGGTTGTCGAATTCGATCGTTACTTTCCCGCTGGCGCCCGGTGACGAATTCTTTCCCATCTGGACGAGCACCTTTGCGTCAAGCACGTCGGTCAAGAGCCGTTCAAGTTCTACGATGCCGGCCGGCTTGAACGCGGGTGTGGATTTGTGTGTCTTCGTCGCCGGAGTTTCTGTGGTGTCTTCCGCAGATTCCTGCTTGACGATTTCCTCTAGCGCCCGTACCGAAAGCCCCTCGTCGGCTGCCCGACGGGCCAAACGCTCTTGCGCCAGTCTGTCTGGAGTTGAGAGCAAGGCGCGCGCATGGCCGGAGGTAATGCGGCGCTCGATCAGTAGGCGTTGTGCCGCTGCTGGGAGTTGGAGGAGGCGGAGAGCATTGGTCACAGTCGCTCGGGATTTGCCAATGCGTGCAGCAAGGGTTTCGTGCGTGAAAGCGAATTCCTCAATAAGGCTCTGGTAGGCGCTGGCTTCCTCCACTGGGTTGAGGTCTTCGCGATGCAGGTTCTCGACCAGGGCCTGCTCGATGCTGACTTTCGCATCAGCGGTCTGGACGATTGCAGGGATGAAATCTAGGCCAACCCGTCTTGCGGCGCGCCACCTTCGTTCCCCGGCGATGATCTCGTACTGCCCGTCTTCGTCCTCGCGTACGAGGATGGGTTGGATGATACCCATCGAGGCAACGGAGGCGGCCAAAGACGCCAGAGTCTCTTCGTCGAATGACTTGCGTGGTTGATTTGGGTTCGGTCGGATATGGGTAGTGGGGATTTCCCGATAGACGGCGTCACGCGCATCAGACTCACTTGGAGGGATCAAGGATCCGAGTCCCCGACCCAATCCTGGTTTGCGCACCATCACAGAACCTCCCTAGCAAGTTCCTTGTAAGCGACCGAGCCTCTCGAGAGGGGGTCGAAGGCGGTAATTGGCTGGCCGTAAGAAGGTGCTTCCGAGAGCCGGACGTTTCTTGGGATGATGGTTCTGCAGACGATGTCGGGATAATGCGCCCGGACGTCGGCAGCAACTTGCTCGGCTAGTTTCGTTCGCGCGTCATACATGGTCAGCACAACGTGCTTGACCTCCAGAATCGGATTCAGATTTGATTTGACGAGCCTGACGTTTCGGAACAACTGAGTGAGGCCCTCGAGTGCGTAGTATTCGCACTGGATCGGGACCAGTACTTCGCTAGCCGCTACGAAAGCATTGATGGTTAGGAGTCCGAGTGAAGGCGGGCAGTCGATGACGATAATGTCAAAGTCCTCAGCCACGGGGTCGAGGCTCTTCTTTAGGCGACTCTCTCGACTGAACACGCTGACAAGTTCGATTTCGGAGCCCGCAAGATCGATGTTTGCCGGTAGTACGAAGAGGTTCTTCATGGAGGTCGGCTCTATGCAATCCTCTACGGGAGCCTCGTGGAGAAGGACGTCATAGACCGTGCTTCCTAGAGCTCGTATGTCGATACCTAGGCCCGTACTGGCGTTGCCTTGTGGGTCGAGGTCGACGACGAGCACTCTCTTGCCAGCCTCGGCCATTGCGGCAGCCAGGTTGATAGAGGTGGTTGTCTTGCCGACCCCTCCCTTTTGATTGGCCACAGCGATAATTCGGCTGGCCCTGTCAGTCATCTAGTACCGTCCGTTTGCGTGGCGAAAATGTTTCACGTGAAACATTGGTTTAGGATCGGACCGCTCCATACTAGCGCCTAACGCGCGGCCTGCTTGGGAATTAGAAGGTGTCGAGCCGTCTTGTGGCCGGGCCGTTAAAAGGTGGCCAAGGGCCTGGGTGGTCGGATGCTGCGTGGCTGCTAGTGGCGAAGTTTCCCAACCAACGCAACCAACGGGCCTCGGTGTTCGTCTATACATTGGAGGTTGAGATGGGCCCCAAGGAATCCGAGAGTTATGAATCCGAATCCCCTGGATGGGAGTTCTGGTATCGCCAATACTGGGCCGGTCTGGTGAAGTCCGCATGGCTTATGTGCGGCTCTAGGGAAGTGGCCGAGGACGTTGTTCACGACGCGTTCGTGCGCCTATACAGGTCTGGCGTGGCTCCGGACAAGCCCCTGGCTTATTTAAGGCGGACCGTCGTGAATCTGCTCGTTGACTCTTCGCGACGTTCGCGGTTGGCGCATGCCGCCTCCGCAGAGGAGTCCATCATGGGTCTTGAGGTCGACGAGATGGAGACTTGGCGGTACGTCAACAAGCTACCGCTGCGCCAGCGGCAAGCGCTGGTGCTGAGGTACTTGGACGACATGACGGTCGAGGGGATTGCTGAAGTGATGTATTGCAGCGTCGCGGCTGTGAAGTCCTTGATTCATCGAGGTCTGGAGTCACTCAGGGAGGAGATGGGCGCAAGTGGTCAGTATTGAGGATGTGGAGACTCGGCTGAGTTCTTTGTTTGAGCAAGTCGGTTTCATGGTGGAGATGGACCCCGGATCCGCGCGCGAGGAGCAAATGCGTGCGTCGATAAATGACATGGAGGGGCGCCAGCCTTTGCGCGGGCCCTTGCGAATAAGGCGGTGGGTGCTTGCCGCGCTGGCCGGCCCGGTTGCGCTGGCCCTCTCCACGACCGTCGCGGCGGCGGCGCCTGGTAACCCCCCCAGCTTTACGGAGATCATGGGAGAGGCGAAGGTGCTTTTGTCTTCGCCAGCCGTTATAGAGCAATCGGCCGCGCAAATGCGGATATCTGTCGCAGGGCCGGATGGTGCGCGGTTTGAGGTCTTTACCATGCCGATTGGTTACGGAAACAGCTTTGCCGGATCCTGCATTCGACTTGCGGCTATCCCGGCCGGAGGGCAGCCGCAGTCAGTGCCTCTGTCGACTGGTGAGATGGCGTGTAGCCTTGTCGGCTCACTCGGACCCACCGAATTGAGCTCGCAACAGATTTCTCAGGCACGCGCCGGGGGTGGACAGGCCGTGGCCCAGTGGATCTCACCCTCGGGGACGGATTACGAAGTCGTATACGGAGAGGCCGAGGGGGGCACTGCCTCTGTCGCGCTCGCGAATGGAAAAGGGGTCAAGGGCGCATCGGCGGCCGCGGTCGGACAATGGTTCGTGGTTTATTTGCCTCAAGCCAAGGTCGCAAGTTACCCCTACTTAAAGTTTTATCGTCCGGACGGTTCCTTGCTGGACACGTTGCCAGGAAAGTTTTGACTAGGCGGCACTCGATGGCATACGGAGCGGCGCGGGAGTACGGAAATTGTCGGTTCGGCGGTTGCCGGTACCGGGAGCAATGGCGGAATGCAGGGCTTGTTTTCGGGCGTCGATCCACGCCGGGTGAGGCGATCACGTGCGACCATTGCGGTTTCGGCTCGAGGTTCGGCTTGGTGGGATCTAAGTCTCGGGTGTCCTCCTGGTCGGGCAGCGGTGCCGCGGGGAGCACCATGCGAGGCATGTTCTTGGCGAGTAGCAAGTGGGGGTAGCGGTTTCTCTGGCCTGCAGGGGATCACCTTCGCTGACCCCGAGTCGACCCGAGGGGTTGTCCAGAACCTGGGATCGGATGCGTCGTGCGGCTAAGCGGACCGTCGGCAACCAGATGCTCTAGGTGCGGACCATCCGTGCAGGGCGCTTGTTGGCTTGAGATGGGGGATATAGGTCTGACTATCGCGGCATGGCGCCACTCGATCCATTGCAAGGCAACTAATTCGGCTTGGTGAAATGTTGGGTTCAAGGGGTGAGCGCAACGACCAGGGCTATGGGACACTAGCGCTTTTGCGCCAAAGGAGCCCCATGACTCCCACTTTACGACCCAGCAGAGAGCGCTGATCTTTCGGCTGTGAAGCCAGGGCAAGTCCTTGCGCGAGATCGGCAAGCAGTTCGGGTGCTTGCACGCGGGGATCGACGTGGCCCTGAAAGGACAGCGAAGAGGACCGAGGCCCGTAACCTGGTCTCCCAGGCCGGGCGGTCGCACCATCGGCGAACGCGAACAGATCCTGGTCGGTATCTCAAGGGGTAAGGCCTTGAGCGACATCGCAATCGGTATCGGCAGGTCTCCCTCTACGGTCACTAGGGAGGTGAAGGCAAACGGCGGACGAGAAGGCGATGCGATCTGGCCGGCGCACGACGTGCCCGCCGGGCGGCAAAGCGTCCCAAACCAACCAAGCTTGCCAATGCCGCCCTCCGCTTCCAGGTGACGGCCTGGCTCGAGCAGCTGTGGTCTCCCAAGAGATTGCCAACCGCCCGAAGGTCGAGTTCCCGCGTGAGGCGAAGATGGGCCTTAGCCACGAGACGATCTACCAGTCCCTCTTCGTTCAGGGGCGTGGTGAGCTCAAAAGAGAGCTTGCGAGGTGCCTGCGTTCGGTAAGAACCAAGCGACGGCCGTAAGGGGCAGCGCCGCTGTGCGCGGACGCGCTGCCGATGTGGTCATGATCTCCGAACGATCTCCTGAAGCGCAAGACCGGGCCGTCCGCGGGCACGGGGAGGGCGACCTCATCATTGGCAAGGGGGACAGAGCGCCGTCGGCATCCTGGTCGTGCGCCAGACCAGATACGTCAAGCTCCATCATCCGCCCTATGGACGCGGCGCAAAGGAGGTCGAATGCGCGGAGAGGCGCGGTCGCGGAAAACCCCGTGAGAGGCTTGTGAAGTGCTTCAAATGGGATAGTCGGAATATGAGGGTCGGTTTCTTCAGACGTCTGGACCAAGACACGGGCCGACCCGAGAAAATGATCGGAGACCCGTTGCCTCAGGTCACTTGACGCTACGTGGTTCGACGATTCCGTCATCCACTGGACTCGTCAGTCACCGGAGATAGGTGGTTGAGGATTCAAGCCTCAACCAGGCGCGCGACCTCATGAGAGCTTGGCGAGAAACCCTCCTGACTGTCTTGTCCGCACTCGGTCCAACCTGACGCCGATCCCAATCACCTAAGGAGTCGGCATGAACAGTGTGCTACCGCCAACCGACCTAGAAGTTGCCGGAGTGGTTTACACCCCACCGAGGCAAGCACGTCGCGGCGGTCGTGAAGCACGAAGGAACGGTGCTGGGGGTTGAGCATTTCCCCACAGCGCGTCATGGTCGCCTGATCCTCATCGGCTGCATGCGCGGATTCGGCATTCTCGCTGGAGTGGGTGTCGAGTGAACCGGCAGCTACGGCGTCGAGCTCACAAGGTACTTGGTCCTGGCCGGTCAGCGAGTGCAAGTCGCCAAAGACTGCAACGGCCAGGTAGGGGCCGTGGGAGTACTGCGAAGGAAGCGCAAGACGGCGATCAAGTGTCGCCGGGCAAGATGAACCGCAGCCGACTGAACCACGGGGGAGTCGTCAGGCTTAATTGGCGCAGCACATCGTGGCCCTATCGCGCATCCGGATTGACGAAGGGACGCAGGCCTACATTAGGCGCCGGCTGGCTGAGGGGATCTCCAACGGGCTCCTGCGTCAATACATGCCCAAGGGGGCCGATCTCCCCTTGTTATCCGCCCGACGATCTCCGGGCAATCGAAGACTCGTTGCACGGGACGCCATGGATGGCGCTTGGATCCTGGCCTCCCGGGGAGAAATGCGCTGAGGTTGTGGCGCCGTCCACTTGAAACCGCCCAGGACGAACAAATATAGGGTTGCACAGACATCAATTTGGTCAGGATACTTAGACGCCGTCGTTAACTACCGATTGACCAGGACGAATGCGTAGGAGCCGCCGCCGGGGGCGGTTGCTGGCGCGATCGCATGTGCTCCCTGACGAGCCTGCTGGGCTTACGATTCCGTGGGGCTGCGGGCGCCTTCTGAGGTTGAGGTTGAGGGTCAATATCTAGCTAAATATGAGATTTACACAGCTGTGGATAACCCTGTGCATAAGGTTTAAAGGTCGGCAAACCACCTGGTCAGAGCCGTTGAGATTCCCCCGGATGCATCGTGTGGTGCCAACTTCCGAAGTACATCGGAGTCGAGGGTGAGCGTTACGCAAGGTGCCTTGGTGAGCTGAAGCATGCGGTGCTTCGAACCCACGATTTCAAAGTCGATGCCTGGTTCTTCCCGATGCAGCTCGATGGCGATCTCCTTGGCGATCGACTGGCCGACAGGTGAGGTGTAGTGGAAGCCTTGAAAATACGCGACCGTGCTCCCGCCGCCCTCCGCGACCTCGAGATGCAGAACAACGTCGGCATGACCGGTGTTGGAAAACTCAGCCAACAGGGAGACGTCCGGGTGGCAAAAATTGAGGACGTGGAATCCATCCTTGGCCAGCGACGAGCGCACTGCCTCTGCGACGGACGCAAGGTCTAGACCAGAGGTGATGGCGATGGTTAGGCCGGCGGGATTCTTTCTCTTGCTGCCAAGTTTGATGAGCTCCCGTACGCCGGTGACGGTAATGGGGCTGCGGCCGAAGTTGCGCTCAAGTTCGGCAATCGTGTCGGGTCCACAAATGCCGTCGCCCGCCATCCCGACGTTGACCTGAAAGTCGCTGAGGGCTCGGTGCGTGGTTGAACCAAATACTCCGTCTATCGTGCCAGGGTCGAATCCCAGCCAAGAGAGTTTGCCCTGCAACTGCGCGACGTCGTCACCGCGCAGCATGGGCCGGCGCAGGTAAAGCAGGCGGTCGCCCAGCTTCCAATGCGCCTCGAACAGGGAGGCGAATGTCAGCGCATCACAAATTCCGGTAGGGGAGAGGCCATGGCCGTATTGAAAAGCCCGTAGCTGGCTCCGCGTCGACGGACCAAAGCGACCAATGTCATCGACGACGACGAATCCGCATTGCGTCAGAAGCCGCTGGAGGTGTGCGATCGATTCTTCGGAGGACGACTCGTCCACCGGCAGAGCCGGACTCGCCGACTCTGCCTCGGCAGAGGTGGTCGCTACAGGTACGTCTCGATCTCGCGCATCAGTGCCGACTTGGAGCGAGCTCCCACGAGTCTCAGCACCGGCTCGCCCTTCTTGAAGAGGATGATGGTCGGGATGCTCATCACCTCGAACCGGCGCGCCGTGTTCATGTTGTCGTCCACGTCCAGCTTGCCTATCTCGAGTATCCCGGCCTTCTCCTTGCCAATCTCCTCGAGTATCGGGGCTATCATTTTGCACGGGCCACACCATTCCGCCCAAAAGTCTACGAGCAGAAGGTCGTTGGTCAATAGTGCCTCATCGAATGAGGTGTCGTGCAGAACGATCATTTTCCGATACTTTCCTGTAAGTTTGGTTCTTTTGTGATTAAACCCCGCTGATCAGCGGGGTATTCCTAACCTGCGTGGACGCTTTCCAGCCAGCGTTCAGTATCAAGAGCCGCCATGCAGCCGGATCCCGCCGCAGTGATTGCTTGCCGGTAAACGTGGTCTTGTACGTCTCCGCAGGCAAAGATGCCCTCTACCGAAGTCCGGGTACCGTCGTGCGTTACGAGGTACTTCGCCGCGTCCATGTCCAGCTTGCCCTCGAATACGGCCGTATTGGGTTCATGGCCAATGGCTACGAAGAGCCCGGTCACCCCGAGCTTGCTTCTCTCGCCAGTGACGGTGTCCTCTAAGACGACCCCGTCAATGGCGTCCCCACCTATGAGTTCGACGACTCGGGAGTTCCAGTGGAAAGAGATCTTCGGGTTGGCTCTGGCACGGTCCTGCATGATCTTCGAGGCGCGAAGTTCGGAGCGCCTGTGGATGATGTGCACCTTGGATGCGAACTTGGTGAGGAAGGTGGCCTCCTCCATGGCGGAGTCGCCTCCGCCGACCACAGCGATCTCCTGGCCGCGGAAGAAGAAGCCGTCACAGGTCGCGCATGTCGAGACACCGTGGCCAATCATTTCGATCTCGCGATCGACGCCCAGCATGATCGATCGGGCGCCGGTAGCGACGATGATCGCGTCGGCCAAGTAGCTCGCATCGCCGTCTCCCTGGTCAGAAGTCCAGATTGCGAACGGACGAGCGGAGGTGTCAATGCGAGTCACCTTGGCGGTGTGGAATTCCGCGCCAAAGCGCTCAGCCTGAGCCCGGAAGTTGCTCATGAGCTCGGGGCCATCGATACCGTTTATAAAGCCGGGGAAGTTCTCGATCTCAGTTGTCAGCATGAGCTGGCCACCCGGCTGATCCGAGGTAGAGGAGATCTCGCCCTCGATCACGATTGGGTTGAGGTTCGCCCGGGCGGTATAGATGGCAGCCGTAAGTCCTGCCGGCCCGGAGCCGATTATGGCTACGTGCGTATGCCTGGTCACTAGTGCTCCTTATTTTTGGCCGACCTCTTCGACCACAGAACCAAGCCCGCTATGGTGAGGATCGCCCCCAGGACCAGATACGTGATCCACACGTGGGAGGCAAAGGCATAGACGGTGAGGAGCCTTACCACTGCTATGAGGAGGACAATGCCTACCACTAGGGCAAGCGCTCCACCGACTAGGCCGTATATCACCCAGCGGGTGATCCGATAGAGGGGAGAGATGCCCTTCTCTCTGAGCGCGTCGGTGAGATCTACTACGAGGTCCGTGGCCCTATCGGCCCACGGGGCCTGCGTCGTCTGAGTCCCCTTGCGATCAAGTTCGTCCGGCATAGTCACTCCAAGGTCGCTCTGGCTATGGCTAGGAGGTCAGCTTTTTACTTTCTTCGCCCCCAGGCTAGCTAGTTGGTTTGAGGGTAATGCAAACACCGATCGTTCTTGGCCCAGCATGTGCGCCGATGACCGGCCCGATGGTGGAAACCATGATCGATTCCTTGCCGGTGATGGAGCGGAGCTCAGCCACGAACTCCTTCTCGTCCGGTGCCAGCGCGCTGATAACCGAAATGTCCTCGATTTGAGGCGCGACTTGGCGAACCAAATCGCATAGGTAATCAAGGGCCCTCTTGCGGGTTCTCTGTTTCGAGGGGGCCTGGACCTCCCCGTTGACCACCTCGATGATGGGTTTGACCGCAAGGATTGAGCCCAACGTTGCGGCCGCGGCTCCGATCCGTCCCCCTTTACGCAGGTTTTCGAGTGTGTCGAGCGCACCAAGGACCCTGGTGCGCGCAGCCCTTTCCTGCACCATCGCCGCAACTTCATGAAGCGGCCTGTCGGCATTCTTGGCCGCTTCCACGGCTAGGCCGCCTTCGCCGAAGGTGGCGAGTTGGGAGTCGATCACGGCGACAGGAAATCCCTGGGCCGATATCTCCTCGCCGGCCTTTTGTGCGGACTGGAAAGTGGCCGAAAGCTTCGAGGAGAGGCATATGCATATCGCACCGTCGAAGCCATCCGCCCTCGCCTGCTCGAAGGCCGTCTTGAATTGCTCGATCGAGGGGGCTGCCGTTTGGGGGAGTTCGCTGGCTGTGGCGGAGATTTCCCAGAACTTCTCGACCGAGAGATCGATTACGTCTTTGTATTCGGTGGTCCCAAAGCGAATGCTTAGCGGCACAATTTCGATGCCGAGATCCCTGATCAGCTGAGCGGGGATGTCGCCGGCCGAGTCCGTGACTACCTTGATACGGCTCAAATGATCCTCCTGCGCCCCGCAATCGCGGAGGCGACGTATTCGAGCCAGAGGAATAGCGAGAACGCAGCTCCTCCGGCTAACAGCTCGGCTATTAGCTTGGCAAATAATCTAGCCCCGCTGGTAGCAGGGACGTGGTGCGAAACCAGGAGGATCGCTGCCGCCATGGCCAGCGAAGGGAGAAGAAACTTCAGCCACGTAGCCAAGACGGGGCGGAGGCGAGGGGCCAACCTCCTGCCCCGGATCACCCAGTAGGCCAGGATCGCTGCCAGGGAATAGCTGATCGAAACGGCTAGAGCCAGCCCAACCACACCGTAGCGCGATACCAACGCGAAGGCGACGAGCACGGTCAATCCGTTTTCGAAGGCGTATACCCAGAAGACCTCTTTGGCCAGTCGGGCTGACTGCAGAGCCTGGATCATCGCAATGTAGATCCCGAAGCCCGGCAACCCTATCGCTAGCCCAGCCAGGGCACCAACAGTGAGAGCGACGCCATGTGCGGTGGCTGCGCCATGGCCAAGTAGGACTCCGACCAGCTGGGGGCCAAGAGCGAGGTATCCGATTGCGGCGGGGATGAGCAAGGCCACCGAAGCGCGAAGTCCACGCCCAAACCGTCTGCGGAATAGGCCCAGTTCGTTGCTGGTGTAGTGGTCGGCAAGACCGGGAATTATCGCCGCCATCACTGAATAAGCGGCGATACCGTACGGGAGCTGGAAGAAGAGGTAGGCGTTGTTATACGCGCTTACGGATCCGGGTGAATGCGCGTCCGCGAGGGCAAGCAGTACATAAAGGGAGATTTGGTTTCCCATCACATACCCGAAAGTCCACCCCGACAGCTTGGCGATCTCCCTTACGGCGGGGTGGAAGATGTCGAAGTTGAAGCGTATGGTCAGCCCGACGGTGCGGGCTCCCATCACAACGACCGCGCATTGCAAGACCACGCCGAAGGTCGTGCCGATGCCGAGAAGGAGCAGCGAAGGGGAAAGGTGCGTCAGTGAAGCGATGGCGCCGGCGGTTCCCAAGTGTGCGTAGAGGAGCCTGAAGATGACCAGGACCACGATGGCGACCACGTTGTTCGTGATTGGCGCGAAGGCGGGCAAGGCGAAGCGGCCACGCGTATTGAGGAGCGACGTGAAGAGCGAGATGGCGCCGTAGAAGAAAAGTTGCGGAGCAAACAGGCGCAGTAGGTTCGTGGCCGCCGCGAGCTGAATGTTACGTGTCGGGTCGTGGTTGCCCAGCATGTAGCCGCGGATCACCAGGCCGGCTATGAGTTCGAAGATCAGGGTCGCGGCTAGGAGCGCCGCGACGCCGGTGGTCATGATGGCGGAAAGCGCCTCGGAAGCCTCCTTTCGGTTGACCCGGGCCGAGGCCTTCACCATTACGGGGATGAGGGTGGATGCGAGGACGCCGCCTAAGAGGAGGTCGTAGAAAGTGTTGGGCGCGTTGTTGGAGAGGTTGAATACATCGGAGAGCGATGAGATTCCCAGGGCCCAGGCCAGCACCACCAGTCTGGCCAGGCCAGTGATCCTTGAGATGAGCGTTCCGAGGGCCATGGAAGACGCATTGCGCATTAGCCCTGAGCGCGGTGAGGCTTCACTCGTGGTCATCGTCCCTCTCCTCGGCTACGGACGGGAGAAGCCGTCGGTTGCGTCCGCCGCCCTTTCGGAGCGTCCTTATCCACCAGAGCCCGAGCACGGCCAGTGCGGCGATGGTCAGAACCACTCCCTCCACGGTTACGGTGAGCGAACGCACCTGTAGGGCGGCAGAGGAAACGAGAACCTTGCCGTCAGGCGTCGTGAGGCTCAGGCCGACTTGGAAGAAGCCGAGGGTCTTGGTCGACACTACGAAGGTCGTGGTATTCGTGGCCGCCCCTACCTTAACCAGCTGGCTCGAGCCGCCCTTCACGCGCAACCGATCGCTCGTGAGCGTGAGACGCAGGGTGAGCGGGACGTGCTCTCCGGAGGCAACCGAGATTGGGATGCTCGCCTTTGTCGACGTCAGCGTCACAACTCGGTTGCGCGGGAGCTGGACCTGGTCGAGGATTCCGTTGATGGATCCAGTGAGCGCTCTTATCGAATTCGTCGCTTCCACGGGGGTGAGGGAGCTGTTGAGTGCCTGAAGTAGCGCTAGGCGCATGCTGGCTACCAGCGTACGGTCGCTGGTAGCGCCGGAGAAGGAACCGAGCAGGTTGGAGGCGGCCTCGAAGGAGTGCGCCCATGGGAGGCGCCGTGTCGTGCTCCGCACCAGGGACGTCTCCAGCCACTTGTTTGTGGGCGTTGCCGAGGACAGGGAATCGAAGGCATCCCGCAGCGACATGAGGTGGAGGACCGGCACGGTGCTTATGCGCTGCGCGACTATGCCGTCGGCGGCGATCTCCGCAGGTGTGCCTGCCGGCAGATCAAGCGCGAGTATGCGCTGGGTGGGATTATTCGGTTGATCCTCGAAAACCTGAACCATGTCCGACACGAGGTTGAGGCTGTGTTCGTAGGCACTTGCGCCAAGTCCCAGGTCTTGGCTTAGCTGTGGATCGAAGGACAACACCCCCATCGTTCCACCACCGGAGAGCGGCAGCCGAAGGCCGGCCGTGAGCGCATATTTGAGGTCAGGCTGCGTGACGGCGCTTCCATTGACGGCGATCCGACGATATCCTTCCTTGGCGAGGAGCTGCAGGCCCTGCTCGCTCAGTCGCGAAGTCGTTACGTAGGTCTGGTCGACGATCGGCGGTGAAGCTCCCGCTCGAGACAAGAGCGTCCGCGCAGTCTTCATTTCTGCAGAGAAGTACTTTTCGAGCCCGCTCGAGGTGAGCGCGGCCATGTTGACCGGCACCACATCCGTTACCGACAGCTCATGGCCGGGAACCGTTGCCCATGCCATGATCTGCGCCATCGAATTGCGTACCGACGCCGTCTTGGAGGCCTGCGCAAGCGCGATCGTGGCTGCCGAAAGCCTGAGTGTGAAGGATCGCTGGGGCACTGAGGAGAGAATGCTGGCTATCAGCGGAATACCCGTCTTGATATCCGATGCCGGCAGGGCCGAGGCATCAAGCGAAAGGGCAATGCCCAGCGGAACGATGTTTGGAGGCTGGCTGCTGAGTACGGCTACCGGAACGACGTGAGTCGCGATCGTCTTGTCTCCACTTATCACTGCCAGGAGCAGTGGGTAGACGCCGTCACAGCCACTTCCGCACCCGGGGAGAGTTATCTGCAATCCGGAGTGGCTTGGAGTGTTGCCAGATGCGGGCGGGTTGGCCAAGATCGAGAGGTTCATGCTGTAGACATTCCCCGCGTGCTGCAGTTGCGCAAGCGCTAGCGGCTGTGACGAGCCGAGCGGGTAGCCGCGCACGCCGTAGGAGGTGACAAACTGCAGTTCTGAGCGGCTGGAAATGCGCGAGTAGAGCAGAGCCTCGATGTACGAACCAATTGGGGCATTCTTTACGGTGATCTGCACCGCCGACGGCGTGTCGATCTTCAGAGTGGAAGGTCCTGCCGACAGCGCCATCGAGACTGCGGTCGAGCCGGCCGCCGCTGTCGCTCCAAAAAAGAGCGTGGTGAAAAGCGAGGCGAACAAGGCGAAGGCGCCCAACAGGCGGGCCGCCTTCTCAGAACGGGCTCCATTTGCATGCGACCACGCGTGGTCCGCCGAAGGTGCCGTCTCTGGATCTATCACCGTCTCCGCTACCGCCCCGAGTTCCGACCATTCCGCTTCGCGGCAGCGCGCCTTCGAGCTTGGTCGAGCCTCCTAAATAGTAGCCCTGGGCGAGCAAAGCAGGAGAGACCGCTGCAGCGTGGTAGCGGGCCATCCCACTGGCCCGGGTTCACCTAAGCTTGAATCGTGGACATACTCTTCGGCACCCATCCAAAGTTCATCGAACATGATGCGGGAAGCGGCCATCCGGAGCAACCCGCACGTCTTGATGCCGTCTTGGCAGGCGTCGAAGTGTCCGGTGTTCGCGAAGGCATAGGGTTCTTTGCGCCCGAGCCGGCAACGATGGCGGACTTGCACAGAGTTCATGATCCCGCATACCTGGATGCGTTGAGGCGTTTTTGCCTCATGGGAGGCGGTCGGCTGGACCCCGATACGGCCGTTTCGGTGGCATCCTGGGACGCAGCGCTGTTGGCCGCCGGGAGCGGTTTGGACGCGGTTCGCCGCCTGCGGGCCGGCGAGGCTTCGGCGGCGTTTCTTGCGGTGCGGCCGCCCGGGCATCACGCGGTCGCGGACCGGGCTATGGGGTTCTGTCTGATAAACAACGTCGCGGTCACCGCAGCGTCGCTGGTGGCCGAAGGCGAAAAGGTCCTAGTGCTCGACTACGACGCGCACCATGGCAACGGGACCCAGGAGATCTTCTATCGCGACGCCAATGTCTTGTACGTGTCCTTCCACCAATACCCCCTCTATCCGGGAACCGGTAGGGCCGACGAGGTGGGTGAAGGCGCGGGGCTGGGCACCACGGTCAATATCCCGGTGCCGGCCGATACGACCCTCGGAACTTACCTGGCGGCGATAGACGAGATAATCGCTCCGGCGGTCGAGCATTTTGCTCCCACCTGGGTCATTGCCTCGGCGGGATTTGACGGTCATCGCGATGACCCCTTGACCGAGCTGGGTCTGACGGCCCAGGACTTCGGAGACCTGACTTCCTGGCTCTTCTCGCTGGTCCCTCCGGGGCGCCGCATCGCCTTCCTTGAAGGGGGATACGACTTGCGAGCACTCAAGCTGAGTTCTGCCTCGACGCTCGCCGCCATGGTTGGCGAGCGCCTGATGGCGGAAGCGCCGAGCGCCGGAGAAGCGCGCCTTGCGGTGATCCGCGCAATTCGCGAGACGAGGGCTAGGTCCCTGGAGCTTTGATGGCGGTCAAGTTTCAGGATCCCACGGGGCGCCTCGAGGAGATTTACTCCCGGGTGGAGGAGATCGTCGCGGCTTTTTCCACTGCCGGGCGACACCTCTACCTAGTCGGTGGCAGCGTCCGCGACGCGGTGCTCGGGCGACATGGGGCCACGCCCCCGGCTTCCGAAGGCCAAGCGCAAACTCAGCAGGCCGATTTCGACTTCACCACCGATGCGCTCCCCGACCAGGTGGAGCGGATCATCGCCCCTTACACGGAAGCGATGTGGCTGGTCGGTAAGCGATTCGGGACGATCTCGGCCCGGGTAGCAGGAGTCACGCTGGAGATAACCACGCACCGCGGCGACACCTATCGCGAAGAGTCCCGCAAGCCTGAAGTCGTCATGGGAACCTCTTTGGCAGAGGATCTTTTACGCCGTGACTTCCGGATAAACGCCATGGCCGTCGACTTCACCGCTGGACGGCCCTTTACGGTCATCGACCCTTTCTCGGGGATGGCGGACCTGGCCGAGAGGATGATTAGGACGCCGGGCGCCCCTGAAGTTTCCTTTTCCGACGACCCGTTGCGCATGATGCGCGCCGCCCGCTTCGCTGCCCAGCTCGGATTCAAAATCGATTCCGAGGTTCTGGAGGCGATGACGGCAATGGCGTCTCGCCTCGATATCGTCTCGCGTGAGAGGATCAGGGACGAGCTGGACAAGATCATGACCTCCCCAAAACCATCCCGCGGCCTCCGCGTGCTGGTCGACACCGGCCTGGCCGCGCATTTCCTGCCGGAACTGCCCGCTCTCGCCCTTGAACAGGATCCCATACACCGCCACAAGGATGTGCTGGAGCACACCTATGTCGTGATCGACAAGACGAGCCCGAACCTGGAACTCCGCCTTGCGGCGCTATTCCACGATGTCGGTAAGCCCGCGACACGCCGCTACGATCCCACCGGCGTCAGCTTCCACAACCACGACGTGGTGGGCGCAAAGATGACCAAGAAGCGAATGCGCGAGCTGCGCTATTCGGCTGCCGCAGTGAACACCGTCGCCAGGCTCGTTTACCTCCATCTCCGCTTTCATACATATCAGGCCGGGTGGACCGACAAGGCAGTGCGCCGTTACGTGGTCGAGGCAGGGCCGCTGCTCGACCCGCTTAACGAACTGACTTTGGCCGACTGCACCACACGTAACCAGAAGAAGGTGCTCGTTCTCGAAGATCGCATGACCGAGCTCAAGGAGAGGATTGTCGAGCTTCGCGAGCGCGAGGAGTTCGAAGCAATTCGCCCGGATCTCGATGGGACGGAGGTGATGGAGATACTCGGGCTGTCACCTTCTCCGGAGGTCGGCGTAGCAATGAAGTTCCTACTCCAGCTCCGTCTCGACGAAGGGCCGATAGGCCATGACGAAGCTAAGCACCGCTTGCTCGAGTTCTGGGCCGAGCACAAGGCGGCATCGTCCGCAGAGGCGCCGGCGGACCCGGCGGAGTCCTGATAGGCCCTGCGCAGGAACCCATCCCGACCGGTATGCCCGGGGAGCTTGAGTCGACCCGCCGCATCAAGGATCGCTCGGAGCCAAAGATACGCCGAAGGGTATGATGACACCCCTTCAGCCATCTCCGCCCACCTCGTCACTGACTGGGGCACGTTCTAGATCCAGGGCGCGAGTCCCGGGATTATGAAGCGCCCACCAGGCAGCGGCTCAGTGGAAGCCCGCCCCTCAAGAGACAGCACTTCCAGTCCCGTTGGGTATGTGGTCAGCTGCCTAGATACCATGACCGCCGCTCGCGCGGTGGAGGATTCTGCAAACAAGTCGGCACACGATTGGTCGGCCTTCCGTAAAAGCAAACAGGAGGTGGGTGCAACCCGCCTCCTGTTTGCAATGGCTTTTGTGGATCTTGCCTCTGGGGCCGCTAGCCCTGGGCGAATTCCTCGACCATGTCGCGGGCCACGTTGTCCCGATACTGCACCGGTGGTGACTTCATAAAGTAGGCCGAAGGGCCAAGCAGCGGTCCACCGATACCACGGTCAGCGGCAAGCTTCGCGCAGCGAAGGGCGTCGATTATGACACCTGCCGAGTTGGGTGAATCCCACACCTCGAGCTTGAGCTCCACGTTCAACGGGACGTCGCCGAAGTTGCGACCCTCGAGGCGGATGTAAGCCCATTTGCGGTCCTCGAGCCAGGGAACGTGGTCAGACGGGCCGATGTGCACATTGGACGCCTCGATGCCATTGTCGAGCTGGCTGGTGACCGACTGCGTCTTGGAGATCTTCTTGGACTCCAGGCGCTCGCGCTCCAGCATGTTCTTGAAGTCCATGTTGCCGCCTACGTTCAGCTGGTAGGTGCGATCCAGCACCAGCCCACGATCCTCGAAGAGGCGGGCAAGCATGCGATGGACGATTGTTGCGCCTACCTGGCTCTTGATATCGTCGCCAACAATCGGCACATTCGCTTCGGTGAACTTGGCAGCCCACTCGGGGTCGGAGGCGATGAACACCGGAATAGCGTTCACGAAAGCCACCTTGGCGTCAATCGCAGCCTGGGCGTAGAACTTTTGCGCCGCCTGGGATCCGACCGGAAGATAGCTCACCAGCACGTCCGCTCCGCTTTCACGCAGCGCCTTGACTACGTCGACCGGCTCGGTCGGCGATTCTTCGATGGACGTCAAATAGTACTTGCCCAGACCGTCGAGTGTCGGGCCGCGCATGACGGTGACTCCAAGCTCAGGTACCTCGGCGAACTTGATCGTGTTGTTAAGGCCGCCCCACATCGCCTTGGACATGTCGCTGCCAACTTTGGTGGCATCCACGTCAAAAGCAGCTACGAACTCGATGTCGCCTACGTGGTAGCCTCCGAGTTCCACGTGCATGAGTCCGGGAACCTGCTCATCAGCAGGCGCATTGCGATAGTATTCGACGCCCTGGATCAGCGAGTTGGCGCAGTTGCCCATGCCGGCAATCGCCACCCTTACCTTCTTCTCGCCCATCTGTTCCCTTTCGTTGTTTCTTCTGGCCGCCGCATTGCAAGACGACCAGCCCTGTCAGTGGATGTCCACGTTTTCGGCGCCAGTGCCCGTTTCAAGGCGACCAAGTACCGATCTCACGAAGCCGATTTCCGATTCCAGCAGGTCCGCCAGCCGCCGATGAATCTGGGCCCTGAGGCCACTCTCGGCAATGGCGCCGCGCGTCCGGCCGCGCTTCTTTGTCTCCAGCATCAGGAGCCGTTCGCGGGCACGTTCGACGACCATCGCTAGATCGGCATCCTGGGCCAGATACAGCCAGGCCATGAACTCACCCTCGGATTCGAGCGGCAACGTCTCCAGCAACTGCCCGTGGAGCTTCTTGCCCACGTCGGTGATGCGGAAGACGCGCTTCTGGCGGACGGAGCGGTCTCCTTGGCCGAGAGTTGTCCGCGCGCTCCTTTCCAACGACAAGGCCAGGTCACCTGTCAGGGAGCCCGTTGCTCCGATGAACGTTGGACCGGACTCGAGGTAGGAAGCCACCGCTCCCCGCTCTTCAAGACGAGCAAGAGCCGGATAAAGGGAGCCGAAGGAGAACTGGAAGAGGGGACCCGCCGTCTCGGCCAAGCTCTTGCGGATCTGGTACCCGTGCATATCGCCGTTGCGAAGCAACGACAGAACCGCCAGGTCAAGCAACTGCGAAGGAGCTTTCCTCATCCTTTCACCTCCTCATAGATGCTGGGTTGCTATATCAACTCGATATATCAGTTGATATTTTCTTTGGTGATCCTAGCCGGAACGTTCGTCCGAGATGCAGTCGCGACCGTGCTCCCGCCGCAAGCGAACCTGGGCCTGCTGCTCGGTAGCATGAATAGGGAGATGGACATCCGTGCGAAAGTGCAGCCAATGTGGGAAAGCGACGACCCCACCGTCGACTATGCCCTCGCACGGCTCGCGGTGTTGCGCGACTTCCGCCAGGGTCGCCTCTCCAGGCTCCAAGTATGCGACGCCCAGCCTGAGCTGATCAGGGCCGCCTCCCACTTGGGGAGACCCAAGAAAGATCCTTGCCCAATTTGTGAGCGGGAGAGCCTTGTCTCGGTTATGTACGCCTTCGGCCCCAAACTGCCGGCGCACGGCCGCTGCCTAGAAGGGCCTTCCGACCTGTCCAAGCTGCACACCTCCAGCTTCGCAAACAAGGTGTACGAGGTAGAGGTCTGCCTGGCCTGCCGCTGGAATCACCTCGAGCGCATGTCTGTCCTGGGCACCGGGGACGCGGCTACCGCCTGAGGTCTCGAAATTCGAGGCAGGCCGAACCGTCGGCTCTTGGGTGGCCTGATAACCTTGCAATTGGTGCCTGCAGCTTCGAGCGCGGGACACTGGAGGTGAAGATCATGCACACTGAGCGTGTGACTGTACCTTTCGTCCGATCGTCGAAGGTGCGTAACGGTTTGGAACCCTTGACCATGGTTACCGCCTACGACTTCCCCGGGGCCCGCATGGTGGACCGTGCCGGCGCGGACATGATCCTGGTGGGGGATTCACTCGCGATGGTCGTTTTGGGCCACCCCGACACCCTCTCGGTGACCGTCGATGACATGGCGCACCATACCAAAGCGGTAGCCGCCGCGAAGCCGATGGCGCTTGTGGTGGCCGATATGCCCTGGATGAGTTATCACACAGGCAAGCGCGACGCGGTCAGGGCTGCAGCAAAGCTGATCAGGGCCGGCGCCGAGGCCGTAAAGATCGAAGGCGGTGCCAAGCGCGCGAAGTCAATCAGGGCAATCGTGGATTCGGAGATCCCTGTCGTAGGGCATCTCGGCCTCACTCCTCAGTCGGTGAACACGATGGGCGGCTTCAAGGTTCAGGGCAAGACGGCTGAGGCTGCACGCGCCCTGGTTGACGACGCGCTGGCAGTTCAGGAGGCGGGGGCATTCACGGTGGTGCTCGAGGGCATCCCGGACGCGCTGGCCAGGGTGATCACGGACAAGCTCGATATTCCGACAATCGGTATCGGGGCGGGAGCTGGTTGTGACGGGCAGGTTCTCGTCTTCCATGATGTGCTCGGAATTACTGAGGGCCGGAGGCCGAAGTTCGTCAAGACCTACGCCGAAGTCGAAACCATAGGTGTAGAAGCTCTCTCCCGCTTTGTTAAGGATGTTCGGACGGGGCATTTCCCGCTCGACGAGCACTCCTACCATGACACGACAGGCGAGATCGGCAAGATCTACGGCTGAGTCTTCGAGGGGGAAGGGGCAACGACCGACCGAGGCGAGGTAAGCCACCTTCTTGGGATGGTTGCGCCGGGTCAGGGCCTAGCGGTCGCTGGTGTTCCTGAACACGCGCCCTACGCACTTCTGTGGCTGGATTCCCGCCGGATAGGCAATAACCCCCCGGCGCGCGCCGAACCGTCCTGCCCGGAGGTTGGCGCGCGAGGCAACTAAGCGCTATATCGGCCGAGAGATCTTTCAGGTGCTGGAACGGAGCAGGGCCCCTGATACGAATGCGAGAGTCCAGTGATCCGAGATGGCGCGCCTCGCCTTATTCGCGTTTGTGCCAAAATTCCTGTGCATCACCGCGATCCCAGCAGCGATTGGCAGCGACGCTCAATCGAGGAAGCTAACGGGCTCATGCGGAAATGCGCGCCCAACGACCGCAATATTCTATTGTTCTCGCCGGACCGCCCCTAGTCACGGATGACTCCTGAATCGGAAACCACGGATGGTGCTCGGGTGTCGGGCGCCCCGTTGAGAAACAGGCTGAGATCGTCGCGTTGTCTCCCTGAAATAACGGACGGTACGAACTCGACCGGTTAGGTGAAACTGACCATTCTGGTGCCACTCAGCAGGGCTTGAAGCCCAAGGTTCCGATTTATTTCGGAGACCCCTTACTGACCACGGCGGTTGATCCCGCCATGATGAACGCCGAGCTGCTGGAGTGATAGCCGCTGACGGTATAGAGATCTTGTCCAAGTAACCATGTCAGCCAGGTGTGGTTGCCATCTCCCGCCGTTTGAATTGTTACGACGCCGTTTTTCGCAGGCAGTCTTATCTTGGCCATTTGATCGATGACGCCAAGACCTTCGCGTTTTGCCTCAGAGATCGAATAGAGGGCGGCGCCGCTGATCAGAACGCTCCATCCTTTGAACTGGAAACGCATCTCGCAATAGCCGGAGGCATTCTTCGTGCCGTCAAGAACACCGAGGACTCCTTGCGCCAGGCTCACCTTCTGAGATGAGGTGGTATTCGGACCGCAAGATCCAGGGTGCTGACTTTGGGACGATAACAACCGAAGGTTTGCGGTAGCTGCTGTTGGATAATGCGTGCCGC